>NZ_JBILJQ010000093.1:0-17971 GCF_044377145.1 Aquimonas sp. | reverse complement strand
TGATCAACAAGTCCAGAGCAGGCCGCAGCGCGGCGCTAAGCTTCGCTGCCCTTCTCCCCATGGGAGAAGGTGGCGCGCAGCGCCGGATGAGGGTCCGGCCGGAGCGCAGCGCCGCGCACCACGTCCACACGCCCCTGCTGCAAACTCCCGAACCACATCCAAAGCGAGACGCACCGCATGCGCAGACTCGGCCTGATCGGCGGCATGAGCTGGGAATCCACCGCGCTCTACTACCGCGCACTCAACGAGGGCGTGCGCAAGCGCCTGGGCGGCCTGCACTCGGCCGAGCTGCTGCTGCACAGCGTCGACTTCGCCGACATCGAAGCCCTGCAGCGATCTGGCGACTGGCAGCGCGCCGGCGAGCTGCTCGCCGATGCCGCGCACGGCCTGCAGCGGGCAGGGGCGGAAGGCCTGCTGCTATGCACCAACACCATGCACAAGGTCGCGCCCACGATCGAAGCCCGCTGCGCGATCCCCCTGCTGCACATCGCCGACCCCACCGGCGCCGCCATTCGCGCCGCCGGACTCATCCGCGTCGCCCTGCTCGGCACCCGCTTCACCATGCGCGAGGACTTCTACCGCGCGCGCCTGGCGGAACGCTTCGGGCTGCAGGTCGAAGTGCCGGACGCAGCGACCCAGGACATGATCGATCGGGTGATCTTCGACGAACTCTGCCTCGGCCGGATCGAAGAACCCTCGCGAGCGCTCTACCGCGAAGCCTGCACCCGCCTGCTAGATGCCGGCTGCGAAGGCATCATCCTCGGCTGCACCGAAATCGGCCTGCTGCTGAAACCCGAACACGTGCCGGCACCGCTGTTCGACACCATGAGCCTGCATGTGGATTCGGCGCTGGATTGGGCCCTGAGCTGAACCGGCTGCAGGCGAGACACCTGCAATCAATCCACCACGACCGCACCAACTCGGTAGGTTGGGTTGAGCGCAGCGAAACCCAACGGCGCGGACTGCACGCTGGCGTCGAGCTCGGTCATAGCGCTCGGGGCCAGCGCAATCTCGGCAAGGCTGCGAGTGAGCAAAACCGCTGCGCAGGTCCGGGCGAGGACACTCTCCACAACGTTCCGGGCAAGCCCAACCGCCGCGAAGTTGGGTTTCGCTTGCGGCTCAACCCAACCTACCGAAGCAGGCCGCCGCAAGACCATGCCCGCGATGACGGCCGGGCGATCGCAGCGCAACCGAACAAACCTCGCACCTTCGACCCACCGCCACCGCTCCAACTCGGTAGGTTGGGTTGAGCGCAGCGAAACCCAACGGCACGGACTGCACGCTGGCGTCGAGCTCGGTCATTGCGCTCGGGGCGAGCGCAATCTCGTCGAAGGCTGTGGGTGAGCAATACCGCTGCGCAGGTCCGGGCGAGGACACTCTCCACGGCGTTCCGGGCAAGCCCAACCGCCGCGACGTTGGGTTTCGCCTGCGGCTCAACCCAACCTACCGAAGCACGCTGCCGCAAGACCATGCCCACGATGACGGCCGGGCGATCGCAGCGCAACCGAACAAACCTCGCACCTTCGACCCACCGCCACCGCGCCAACTCGGTAGGTTGGGTTGAGCGCAGCGAAACCCAACGGCGCGGACTGCACGCTGGCGTCGAGCTCGGTCATAGCGCTCGGGGCGAGCGCAATCTCGGCAAGGCTGCGAGTGAGCAAAACCGCTGCGCAGGTCCGGGCGAGGACACTCTCCACAACCTCCCGGCAAGCCCAACCGCCGCGACGTTGGGTTTCGCCTGCGGCTCAACCCAACCTACCAAAGCGCGCTCCCGCACGATCGCGTCCACGCAGGCCGGCCCGCCGACTGGCTTCAGCATTTGCGCCGCCTAACGGTCGCATCGCCGCGAATCCGTGGAGCGGCAACAACTATCGCCGCATCATCGAAACCACTACGCCGCTCTCAGCGCTGCTCCAACTCCGCGAGGCTGACATCGCGCACCAGCCGGAAGCCGACATCGTCATAGCCCTGAGCGGCATCGACGGTTTCATCGCGAGGGTCGGAATCATCGGTGGCGTCGCGCCAGCTGAAGCCGAGCACCGGCTGGCGGGGGCAGCTGGCGCCGCAGGAGGTGGGCCACTCGCGGATGTGCTGCTTGCCGGTACAGGAGGCAGGCTGCTGCCGACACGTCGCAGCGGCGCTGTCGCCCGCCAACGCGGCCCGCCATTCGTCGGCCGTGGCCAAACGATAGGTTTGGCCATCGCGCTGACCCAGCCATGCGGCATAGGCGACTGCATCGGACAAGCTGACGCAGACCACCGGCTGATCATCGCGCTGCTCGAAACCGTGAGCGTTCCAGCGCCGCTTGCGCAGGTTGAAGGTGGCGCTGCGTACGCGGCAGTTGGAAGCCTCGCGGCCGCTGGCAAACAGCGCGTATTCGGCGCGCGTAACCGGCCCGGGCATCGCGGCCAAACCCGGGCGTTCACCCTGCGGCAATCGCCGCAGCAGCAGGGCCGCGGTGCCGGCAACACGCTCGCCCACCCGCGCGATGACGATGCCCTGCGACCACTGCGGCTCCAGCGCGCTGGGGGCGATGCCAAGCGGCGCGGCTTCAGACTTGATGGCGCGCACTCGGGCGAGATCCTGCGCCTTCAGCGCCACGCGCAGACGACCACGCAGCCAATCGACGGCGACCTGCTCGATCGCCCGCCAGCCCTCGCTGTCGCGCAGCTCATGCTCCTCGGCCAAGCCGCGCGCGGCCGTGTACAGGCGCAGCTCGGGGCGCTCGCCGCCGCGCTCGAACGCCGCGGCAACATGCGGCTGCAGCGCGGTCAACCACTTCCTGCCCAGCCGTGCCAACTGTGCCGGGTCAGCCTGCAGGCTGCGCGCGAGCTGCAGCGATTCAAGCGCGTTGTCGCCGGGCGGCTGGGTCAGCCGCAGGCGGGTGATCTGGCGCGCGGCGGAGCGCAGGGCGCGCTCGTCCGCCGGCAGCGCAGCCTCGGCCAGTGCGGCGGCCTCTTCCTCGGGCGAGAGTGCGGTCTCCACCGGCGCGTCCAATATCAGCGCGCTGTCGTCGATACCGATCAGCGCGCCTCTGGATTCATTGTCCAGCGCCGGAACAGTCTCCTGCGTCTGAACGCCCAAGCCCGGCGCCTGCGCCGCGGTGTCCAACCCGACCTGTGTGCTCGATGACGCGACGCCCGCATCTACGCGAGCTTGCGATGCCTCCGCACCCCCGCCCGGCGCAGCCATCGCGCCGTCGGCCGCCGCCACGGCGGTGTCGGCTGCATCCGCGCCACCACGCTCACTCGGCGCGGGTGTCGAAGTCCCACCGATATTCCAGGCCTGCATCGCCACCACGATTGCCAGCAGCAACACCACACAGGCGGCCACGGCCACGAACGCCGGGTTGATGCCACCGCGACGCGCGGCGCGCGCAGGTATCGCGGGCGCCACTTCAACTGGCCGCGGCGGAGCCGCAGTGGCGGAGCGCTCGCGCTCGATATGGTCGAGCGCCGCCATCATTTCCTGTGCATTGGCGAAGCGCGCATCGGGTGATTTCGCCAGCGCGCGGTCGATGAATTCCTGCCAGTGCGCCTTCGCCGCCGGCAGCCGCGGCACCGGATCCACCGCATGCCGCACCGCCATCGGCAGCGGGCCATCAGCCTGGAACGGCAGCTCGCCGACCAGCTGCTCATAGGCCAGCACGCCGATGCTGTAGAGATCCGCGCGGCCGTCGACTCGCTCGCCGCGGGCCTGCTCCGGCGCCATATGCGTGGCGCTGCCCAGCGCGAAGCCGCCATCGGTGACGCGGTTGCGATCACCGCGGTGCATGGCGATGCCGAAGTCGGTCAGCAGCGGCCGGTCGACGTTGTCGAACAGAACGTTTTCGGACTTGATATCCCGATGCACCACGCCGCGCTCGTGGGCGTAGTCCAGCGCCCACAGCAGGGCGCGCAGAATCGACAGCAGGCGCGGCTCTTCTTCGCGCAGGTCACGCTGGCCGAAATGGCCACGCGGCAGGTAGGGCATCACGTAGTACAGCAGGCCAAGCTCGGTGCGGCCGACGTCGTAGATGCTGACGATGGCCGGATGCTGCAGGTTGGCGATGGTGCGCGCCTCGCGCTCGAAGCGCAGCTTACTGATCTCGTCCTTCAGCGCGGTCGGCACGATCACCTTGATCGCCACCTGGCGATCCAGCGACTCCTGCAGGCCGAGGTACACATACGACATACCGCCCTGCCCCAGCCGCCGCATCACCCGATAGCCCGGAATGTCGGGCATGTAGGCAGACAGCAGCTCCGAGAGCTCGTCAGGGGACAGTTCAGGGGTCGGCGTAGGGGTGGCCATGGCAGGGCGAGCGGGGACTGACCGCGAGGATACTCCGGCCGGCGTTGCAAATGTTCACCCTGTGCCGCATTTCGGCTGCCAAGCAGGACACGTTCCTGATCCAAACCCCGCCCCAAAGCCCCAGCTCAAGCCCCTCTCCCGCCGGGAGAGGGGTTGGGGAGAGGGCGGGGTGTGCTCAAGCCCCCACCTCTGCCATCAAGCTCCGTCTACGTTATTTGAATCGTAAAGATTCCCCGCCACCGGCAAACATCTACCACAATGTTTTTACACTCCTTTCATCTATCCACGCCCGCTGTTATCGTCCAAATATCGTAAAGAAACGGCCACCACCGTCATGCCACGCGCTCCATCCGCCACCGTGAACGACCTGCTGAGCCTGCTGGGCAGCGGCGCACCGATCCCCGCCAGCCAACTGTTGCAGGCGCTGAACATAAGCCGCCCCGTGCTGGGGCGGCTGGTGGCCGAGGCCGGCGATCAGGTTCTGCGCATCGGCAAGGCGCGCGCCACCTGCTATGCCGCGCGCAGCCGCATGGAGGCCGGCAGCGCCTGGCCGCTGTGGCGCATGCGCGGCGACGCCACGTTGGAGGAACTCGGCACCCTGCTCGCTCTGCGCGGCGACCGCTTCCAGTTCGAGCCTGCCGGCGCGCGACCCAATTTGCTGCGGCCGGTCGAAGACATCCCGGGCCATTTCCCGGGCCTGCCCTGGTTCATCGATGACCTGCGCCCGCAGGGTTTTCTGGGCCGCACCCTGGCGCATCGGCAGGCCGCGCGCCTGGGCGTGCCCAAGGACCTGAACCGCTGGGGGCTGCGCGACACCGTGCTGGCGATCAGCCGCAGCGGCGGCACCGGCATCGGCGATCTGCTGCTGGGCTCGGCTGCCGTGGACTTGGCGCTGGCCGAACGCGCGGACCCCAGCGACTCCATCAACGCCAGCGAACGCGGCCGTCACTATGCCGACTGGGCGCAACAGGCCCTGGCCGGCGAGGACATCGGCTCATCGCCCGGCGGCGAACAGCCAAAATTCACTACAACTGTCTATGGCGAAAGCGAGCGCTACGCCGCGCTGGTGAAGTTCGCCGTACCCGAGGGCGGCCACGCCGCGCGCCGCTGGGCCGACCTGCTGGTGTGCGAATCGATCGCCCTGCGCTGCTTGCGCGAGGCCGGCCTGCCCGCCGCAGACGCCACGATCATCGAATCGCAGGGCTACACCTGCCTGGAGGTGCGCCGCTTCGACCGCACACCGGATCGGCTCGGCCGCCTGGGCTTCGTATCCCTGATGTCCATCGGCGCCGCCTTTGTCGGCGCCGCCCCGCGCGACTGGAGCCTGGAGGGCGAACAGCTGGCCGCACAGGGCTGGATCACCCGCGACACCGCCAACCAGATCACCCGCCTGCAGTGGTTCGGCCGCCTGATCGGCAACACCGACATGCACGCCGGCAACCTCGGCTTCCAGCTCAACGACACCGGCCCGCTGCCCCTCGCCCCCGCCTACGACATGCTGCCGATGTCACTCGCCCCATCGAACACCGGCGCGGTGCGCGTGGCTGCGCCGCTGCAGCTGTCGGCGCCGGAACGCGCCGGGCAAGTGCCGCATATCGCTTGGGCGGCGGAAGCGGCGCAGCGGTTTTGGGAAGTGGTGGCGGAGAGTGAGTCGATTGGCTCGGATGAGCTAAGGGCGTTGGCGCGGGAGAACCGGGCGGTGGTGGGGCGGTATGCGGACACATTTGCGCTAGCGGGTGCTCGTTGACTGCGCGTCCAGCACCAAGCCTGCCGCGATACAAGCCTGTAACTACGCACCGGACAACTCGGGCTCGCCGAGCGCTTTCGCTATCCGAACAGAGACGAGAAGAAATCCAATACAGCCTCAACCAAGGTCGAGATGCCTTCTGCAAACAATTCGACGATCGCCTCCAGCATTTCCAAGAAGGAAGCTCCTGCAGTCACGCACGGGGCGACCAGACCCGTCACGGATGCAGCGAGAACCACCCCCGAGATCACACCGATGCCGTAGGTGACAAAAACCACCATCACACCGATCAAGCACAGAGCACTCAAGCCACCCACCACGCGGGCGAACAGTGAAAATCGCTTC
The DNA here is from genome assembly GCF_044377145.1 of Aquimonas sp. Classification (NCBI taxonomy): domain Bacteria; kingdom Pseudomonadati; phylum Pseudomonadota; class Gammaproteobacteria; order Lysobacterales; family Lysobacteraceae; genus Aquimonas; species Aquimonas sp. Next base: position 11,589 of record NZ_JBILJQ010000093.1, on the reverse strand, counting down.
TCTCTTCTCATACCTTCCTCGCGAATGCTCTGGATACGGCGAGATCTGACCGCCTACACACCGGCAATGATCGCTGCGCGCTGACGATCGTATTCTTCCTGCGTTATCTGACCCTCTGCAAGCAGCTCGCCCAATCGAGCAAGGCGATTCGCCACATCAACACCGAGATGACTGAGCGCGGATGACCCAGACGCGCCATCCCTGTCGCGACGCGCACGCGACAGATGAATCGCCAGCCAAACGATGCCCGCAACAAAGACCGCCGGTATCAGGACAACGAAGAGAACAATGATGCCGTGCCACACGCTGAAACTTCCCACTGGATTCTCCGATTGGAATGCTGAAGAAGTACTCGCCCTGCCCCGGGTATCAGCCAGCGGCTGCGGATTGCGCGTCGCCAAGACTATCCAGAAACTCCGACATTGGCGCCACGCCCGCAACTAACAGCACATCACGCGCACGGGTGCAAGCGATATGCAGCTGATGGCGTTCGATGGAATAGACCTCGGCCAGGCCGATGTCGTCCGTGAACGGCTCGATACGATCCGATGGAGACTGCGGAACGTAGCACTGAAGCAAACCAAAAGGCACAGCCACGGACAAACCTACTATGCCCGTTGCACGGTCAATCATCGAGTTTGATGCCATAGTGGCCGGCGGGGTGAGAAGCTGGAATTTGAAACGACTAGAGTTCGAGCTAAGCGGCGGCCGACAGTGTGAAGACTGGCGCACGCGGCCGATAACAACCAGCACGGCCTCGCGGGCCAAGTGGCGCGCCGTTGGCTATCCGCTTGAGCCAGGGCGCCCTCAACCTGCAAGTGCAACAGTCTGGGCAAAAGCTTCAATCTCTTCGGCGAGGGCCTCGTTCGGCGTTTTCCAGCCTAAAGACTTGCGGGGTCTAATGCGCGAACCAAGCTGCGCATCAATCGCGAAGCGATTGGTGCGTCGGTTCGAGTGAATACTTAGACGCCATTTGCGACCTTTGGCAAGAGGAAGAAGCCGATCAGAACAGAGCCAAAGAGGAAGACGACGGTATAGAAGTTGATGTTTGCCAGAATCCCAAGCCAGTAAAGCTTGGCCTGCCTGTCTTCCGACCTTCGGACCGCCATGACAGCTAGAAGGAGCGAAACGACCAGAACAGAAAAGCAGATCGGCCCAGCGTGACGCATTAGAGACAGTGCGCTAGCGCTAAAGGCTGGAACACGCGGACCATGGGATGCCACGAAGTCTGCTGAGTAAGCGGCAAGCGCCATAGAGATATACATCGGCGAGATCAGCAGGCCGAGGCAACTTGTGATGTAGAGAAGAAAGCTGAGGGCTACCTTGAACGTTCTCATGACATCCAACACCTGATTTAAGCCGACCCGCGAAGCGGGTTCGGCTCGAGTGAATTGTTAGATGCCATCTGCGCGAGCCTCAAGAGCAGATGCTAGCTCGTCAGCAAGTTGCTGTACTGCAGCAGGAGATGATTCAACCACGGGTCGCTGAAACCCGTAAAGCAGCGAGACCCGAAGATCTCCCAACGCACGCAGCGTCTGATTGTAATAGGCCGCAGTCAATGCTCTCTCGCGCACAGGAGTTCTTTCGTCCTCGCTTAGCATCCAGTCCATGCTCTCCCAAAGGTCCGCAATATCGTGCCTGGGAAGGGTGCGATATACCTCAAATACCTGCTCCATGGCGCCGCTTTTTAAAAATCCATGGATGTTGGCCAGCTTATCCGCAACATCGACGTGCCCGGATGACAGGAGGCGAGGAATGGTCGCGATGCAAAGCGCAGAAGCGGCTTGTTCTTTGGAGGGCACGGCATGTGTCATGGCATCCAACGCCGCGTTAAGAGGCCGCTGGCCGATAGTCCGTCATTGAGCACTAAAGTCTTTCCCAGCGGTCCGCTTGAACGCATAGTTGGACGGCGTCCACCTCCACCCATCTCGCCCCTCGGATTCAACGTACGCCAGTGATTTACCTGACGCATCAACCGAGATCCAAAGATAGTGTAAACCGCTCTTCCAGGTGTCCGTTCGGGGAGCAGCGAGCCACTGGGCAACTGTCGCGAAGCCAAGCTGATCTGACTTGAGAAGGTCGCCAGCCATCGCTCGAAGATCGGAAGGAATCCCGAAAACATGCAACTCCCGGCGTTCGCCGTACCAACCCTCTTCAATCAACGATTGACTAGACGAGATTCCAATTTGATGGTTAACGAACGCCGCGCGGATAAGTGGATACAGCTCCGATTCTTTGATGGTCGACTCGAAGGCACCATCTAAAACTCCGGGGTGACGAGAGAAGAAAACAGGCAGTCTCGTTAGACCCTGGACAGACTCAAGACCCTTCGAGAGCGACGAAAGGCTGGCAGCATAAGCCCACCCAGGGCGTAGTTTGTCTTTCGATGCTGTGGAAATCGCCATTACGCTACCCAAGCCAAATAACCACCATTAGACGGAACCCGTCCGTGATAACGCTGCTGCATAAGCAGGTCGCCCCGCAACAGACCAAGTACTCAATACATTCTTAAATCAGTGACTTGCAAGCACCCTGTCCGCCCAATCCGTCCGCCTGACCCGGCCCGCTGGCTCAGCCTTCCGGCGGGGCTGGATCGTCTCACTCGACTCACCCTGCCGCAAGCCGTGATCAACCTGCGGAGTGTCGCCCACGCGCTCAGCCGCGGGCCCCGCCGCGTGCTCATCGAACCGGGCGCCGCCCGCGTATCCGCTCAGTCATTTCGCATCACTGCCACCACGTCCATCTTTGCTGCCATGACTCCACGGCCCAGAGCACCACCTACAATCCCCACCCCTCTTCCACCTCCAAGGATCCCCCATGCAGCTCAACGAAGTCCGCGCCATCGTTACCGGCGGTGCCAGTGGTCTGGGCCTGGCCGCCGCGCGGCATCTGGCTGGCAAGGGCGCGAAGCTCGCGCTGTTTGATCTCAGCGAGGAGCGCGGCCAGGCGGCGGCGGCTGAGCTGGGGGCGCATTTCTTTCGTGCGGATGTCAGCAGCGAGGCTGATATCACGACCCAGGTGGCGGCGGCGCGTGAGGCGCTGGGCGGTTTGAATGCGGCGATCAGCTGTGCGGGCATCCTCGGCGCGGGTCGGGTGTTGGGCAAGGATGGCCCGATGCCGCTGTCGCAGTTCGAGGCCACGGTGCGGGTGAACCTGGTCGGCAGTTTCAATGTGGCCAAGGCGGCGGCGGCGCTGATGCAGGGCAATGAGCCGAATGCCGAGGGGGAACGCGGGGTGATCATCAATACCGCGTCGATTGCGGCTTTCGAGGGCCAAATCGGTCAGGCGGCCTATTCGGCGAGCAAGGGCGGTGTGGTCGGGATGACGCTGCCGATGGCGCGTGAGTTCGCGCGGGTCGGCATCCGTGTGATGACGGTGGCGCCGGGCGTGTTCCACACGCCGATGGTCGATGGCATGCCGGAGCAGGTGTATGCCTCGCTGTGCGCGCAGGTGCCGTTTCCCTCGCGGCTGGGCCGGCCGGACGAGTTCGCCGACACGGTCGCCTTCATCCTGCAGAACAGCTACATGAACGGCACGGTGATCCGGGTGGACGGGGCGATCCGGCTGGCGCCGAAGTAATTCACGCCTCGCAGGTCGCGGGCTGAGGGCATTCCGGCCCCGCGTACGGTCGCTTCGATTGCTCAAGTGATTGATACAACTGGGTTTCGACCCAGAGCCAGTTGCCCCACAGTGCGCCGAGCCGCGGCCGGCGCGCTGCGCTCCTTGACAGGTTTGCGTGTGGCGATGCGTGATCGGTGGCACATTTAATGCTTTCCATCGACAATGCCGAGAGCACCTCAAGGTGCCGAACGCCACCCTATCCATCAACGACGGCGCCGCCGCGCCGCCTGGAGCCGCCTTGTCGCTGTCTTCCCGATTGCGGGCCGCCCTGCTGGCGCCGGCCTGCGCTGCATCGATGGCCGCCTTCAATGCTTCTGCCGACGATTCGGTCGCTGCAGGGCCGCAAGCTGACGCAGGGCGTCACTCGCAAAGCATTGTAAATTCAGCGGATTTCGAGGTCGAGCTGGCGGCAGCGCGGGTCGCTCGCGATGCCCAGCAGTGGCCCATGGCGCTGCAGCACTACGCCAATGCCTTGACGCTGGAACCGACCCACCGCGGTGCGCTGCGCGAGCGCGCGCTGACCCTGTCCGACCTCGGCAGCGCCGGCGAGGCCTGGCGCCAGTACCGCGCGCACGCTGCACTGTTCGATGCCAATGAGGCACTGGGTTTCGAGATGCGCTATCAAGCGCGACGGCTCAACTGGGTGCAGTTGGAGGCCGACCCTGATCGACGCAGTGCCGAGCTCAAGTCGGTGATGGACAGCCTGGAATCGCTGCTGGAGCGCGCGGAGCGTCAGGATTCTGGCGCAGCGCAGCGCATCGACAACGATCGGCTGCTGGCTCTGAACCTGCTCAGCCGGCATGACGAGGTGATCGAGCGGGTCGAGGCGCGCGCGCAGGCCGGCATCGAGCTGCCCGATTGGCTGCGGGTGACCGTAGCCGACTCGCACATGGCGCGTCGCGAGCCGGCGCTGGCGGCGGAGCTTCTGGAGGCCGTGCTTGAAGACTCGCCCGGGTCCGAGCAAGCCACCGTGTTGCTGGCCTATGCATGGCTGGAAATGGAGCGATTCGAGGACGCGCGGTCGCTGCTGGCCGACTGGCTGGTCGAGCATCCGGCGTTCGGCGAAGACGGCGCGATCCGCTGGAGCCGGCAGGGCGTGGACCTCAATTCGATTCTGATCGAGAGCTTCAGCGCACAGCTGGCGGCGGCCTACCAGCGCATCGAAAGCCTGAGCGAACTGGCGCCACTGGACGCCGGCCTGCTGGACGCACGCGCCGGCATCGAGCGTCGCCGCGGCTGGCCCGAGCGCGCGCTGACCACCAGCCAGATCGCGCAGACCGAAGCGCCACTGGCGCTGCCACCGAGGCTGACCGAAATCGAGGCATTGCTCGACTTGAACCGCGACATCGAGGCCAAGCCGCTGTTTGAGTCGGTGCTGGCCGACTACGGCCAACACCGCCAGACCCAGGGCATCCGCGCACGCTGGGAGCGCCGCCGCGGTGCGCAGTGGTCGATCGAGGCGCTACGCGCAGATTCGCGCCTGAAGGATGCCGGCGAAGTCGGACCGGGCGGGCCGGGTGGCAGTGGCGAGTTCCGCCTGAATGCGCGGGTGGAGGGGCCGCTGTTGAGGGATCGCTATCGCCTGGGTGCGCTGTACGGCCTGCACTGGGCGGATTTCCAGGGCCAGCGGGTCGAGCGCGAACGCGTCGGTGTGACCGCCAGCTCGCGGCAGAATCGCGCCGGTTATGGCGTCGAGCTGAGCCGCACGCGCGACGATTTCGTCACCGAGAACACGCTGGGACTGTGGTTCGACTGGCGCCACAGCGATCTGTGGCGCAACAGCGCGAGCGTGTGGCACCACGCGCCGTTTGCCTCACTGCAGGCGCGCGCCGCGGGCATCCGCGCCGATGGCCTGCGCCTGGGCGCCAGCCGCAGCCCGGATGAGCGCAGCCGCACCGGCTTCAGCCTGGAACACCTGCGCTACGAAGACAGCAATGTGCGGACCAGCGTGTATGTATCGCACCGGCAGCAGCTCTCGGCGCAGCCGAAGCGTGAGTGGTACACCCGCAGCGGCGCGGGCGCGGGACGCGGCAGCAGGATCGATGCGCCCTACTTCAACCCGAGCCGCGACGCCAGCCTGGATCTGGGCCTGACTGTCGACCAACTGCTGACACGCGATTACAGCGAAGCGTGGCGTCTGCGAGTCGATCTCGATATCAGCCGCACATGGCAGCAGGGCTTTGGCAGCCACTGGGTGCCGGCGATCGAGATCATGCCCCGCTGGCTGCCGATCGCGGGCCACGAGTTCTCGCTGGGGCTGCGCTACAGCTGTCCGGTCTACGACGGCAACCGCGAGGCGCGCTGGGCGCTGGTGCTGCGCATGGGAGGTGGTGAATGAGCCGCTGGATCGCACTGTGCCTGCTGCTGGGGCTAAGCGGCGTGGCGCAGGCCGAACTGCGCGTGCTGCGCTATGCCGACGTGCTTGAAACCCTGCCCGACGAACGCACCGAGGCGGTCAGCCGGCAGGACTTCGCCGCCCAGCTCGACTGGCTGGCGGGCAACGGCTGGCAGGCGGTTTCGCTGCAGCAGGTGATCGAAGCCCGCCACAACGGCGAAGCCTTGCCGGAGCAGTCCGTGTTGTTGAGCTTCGACGGTGGGCACCGCTCGCTGGCAACCGAAGTCTGGCCACTGCTGCGGGCCTACGGCTGGTCGGCCGTGGCGGCGCTGCCGACTGCTCGCATCGGGGTCGATGCGGATCGTCTCGACTGGGCCGAGGTGCGCGCCATGGCGGCGGAGGGCTCGGTCGAGTTCATCAGCTCCGGGCACGCGCTGGACGCACAGATCGCCGGTGAACCGATGGGCTTGGGGATGCCGAAAGCCAGCACCCGCGCCTTTATCGACGGCCGCTACGAGAACCCGGGCGACTACGCCGCACGCATGAACGCCGACCTGGCGCACAGCCAGCAGCTGTTCGAGCGCGAGCTCGGCGCCCCCAGCCGCGCTGTGGCCTGGCCGTTCGGTGCCTGGAGCGCCGCCGCGCAGACCATTGCCTCCGCCCAAGGCATGACCTTCGGGCTGGGCGGGCCCGCCGGCGGGCAGGTCAACGATCGGCTACCGGTGTTCTCGCGCTTTGATCTGAGCGCGGCGAGCACGCTGGCCGACCTCGCGGCCGAACTTCGTGATCGTCGACCGCCGGACCTGCGGGCGATGCAGATCGACCTCGACTATGTCTATGACGCCGATCCGGCCCAGCTGGAGCGCAATCTGGATGCACTGGTCGAACGCGTCCGCGCGGTGGCGCCGACCACGGTCTGGCTGCAGGCCTTCGCTGACCCTGACGGCAATGGCGCCGCGGATGCCGTCTATTTTCCGAACCGGCATCTGCCGATGCGCGCCGACCTGTTCGGCCGGGTGACCTGGCTGCTGCGCACCCGCGCTTACGTGCAGGTGCATGCCTGGATGCCGGTGATGGGCTGGGAGTGGCCCATCGGCGTTGATGGCCCGCGCATGTTGAAGGGCGAAGCCGGCGAGATCCCGCGGATCGACCCGACCGATCCAAATGCCGCCGGCTACATCGGCGATCTCTACCAGGACATGGCCGCGCATGCGCATATCAGCGGCCTGCTGTTCCATGACGACGCGCTGCTGCGCGCGTCAGAACTGCGCGACGCCCTGCCCGATGACGCGCAGCGCGTGCAGCTGCTGATCGAGTTCACGCGCACCCTGGAAGCACGCGCCGAATCGGTGCGGCCACGGTTGGCGAGTGCGCGCAACCTGTATGCGCGGCCGGTGCTGCAGCCCGACAGCGGGGCCGGGTTCGCGCAGACGCATGCCTCGATGCTGGCCGCCTACGATCACGTCGCGCTGATGGCGATGCCGTGGCTGGAGGGCGCGGGTGATCCTCAGGCGTGGCTGCTGCAGCTGGCCGAGGCGGTTGCGACGATCGATCCACTGTTCGAACGCACCGTCTTCGTGCTGCAGAGCCGCGACTGGAACACCGGCCGCCCGCTGGCGGAGGCCGAGCTGATCGAACTGGCGCGTCAGGTGCGTGCGCGCGGGGTTCGCCACCTGGCCTACTACCCGGACGATTTCATCGGCGCTCAGCCCAGCCTGCGGGCGGCACGAGCAATGGCCAGCGCGCGTCGCTTCCCGTACCTGCAGCCATGAGCCCTGACCGCGCATGAGCGACTGGCTCTCCAACCCGGAACTGCTGTCGCTGTTCTTCGGCTTCGCCTTCTACTACCCGGCGACCATGTCGATCGTGTGGATGACCGGCGGGCTGTACTACTTCCTGCGCCGCGAGCGATTCGACCCGCCGCGTCACTTGCCGCCGGAGATGAGCAGCTATCCCTTCGTCACCCTGCTGGTGCCCTGCCACAACGAGGGGCCGAACTGCGAGGACACGATCTCGGCGCTGGCGGCGCAGATCTATCCGAACTTCGAGATCATCGCCATCAACGACGGCTCGCGCGATGACACCGCCGAGCATTTGAACCGGCTCACCCAGCGCTTCTCCAAACTGCGGGTGATCCACCTCGATCGCAACCTCGGCAAGGCCAACGCGCTGCGCATGGGCACGCTGGCCTCGCGCGGCGAGTATCTGGTGTGCGTCGATGGCGATGCGATGCTCGACCCCTGGGCCACGCGCTGGATGGTCTGGCATCTGTCCTCGGGGCCGCGCGTTGGCGCGGTGACCGGCAACCCGCGCATCCGCAACCGCAGCACCCTGCTCGGGCGCCTGCAGGTCGGCGAGTTCAGCTCGATCATCGGCATGATCAAACGCGCCCAGCGCGTGTACGGCCGCATCTTCACCCTGTCGGGCGTGATCGCCGGTTTCCGCAAGACCGCGCTGGAGCGGATCGGCTTCTGGTCCGAGGACATGATCACCGAGGACATCGACATCAGCTGGCGCCTGCAGCTGGACCACTGGGACATCCGCTACGAGCCGAATGCGCTGTGCTGGATCCTGATGCCGGAAACCTTCAAGGGCCTGTGGAAGCAGCGCCTGCGCTGGGCCCAGGGCGGGGTCGAGGTGATGCAGCAGCACGCGCGCAATCTGCTGAGCTGGCGCAAGCGTCGCATGTGGGGCGTGCTGGCCGAATACTTCACCAGCGTGATCTGGGCCTACGTGATGCTGGGCATCCTGATCCTGTGGGCGCTGGGCCTGGTGTTCGAGATGCCGCCAGCGCTGTACGTCGACACCGTGCTGCCGCGCTGGCACGGCATGGTGCTGGCGCTGATCTGCATGGCCCAGTTCGCGATCTCGATGGTGATCGACCGCCGCTACGAACAAGGTGTGGGCCGTAACTATTTCTGGATGGTCTGGTACCCGATCGCCTACTGGCTGCTGAGCCTGTTCACCACCGTGTGGGCGGTGCCGAAAACCCTGGCGCGCGGCAAGCGCAAGCGCGCGACCTGGGTCAGCCCCGACCGCGGCGTGGGCACATGAGCCACAGCGAGATCGACGTTGTGACGGAAGCCGTCGCAAGCGCCGAAAACGCCGACGACCGTCGCGCGGCGCACGCACCCATCATTGAACAACCCGAGCGCGCCAGCGCGACGCAGCGTGTGGTCGGCCGCGTGCTGACCGCAGCGGCCTGGGCCGCCTATGTGTGGCTGATCGCGCCCCTGCTGACCTCGCTGGCCTGGGCGCTGGGCCTGCGCTACGCCTGGCTGGAACTGAGCGCACCCCTGCTGGCCGGCACCGGTACGCCCGGCCTGCTGCTGCCGATCCTCGCCGGGATCGGTGCGGGCCTGCTGCTGGGCTGGGGTGAGTTCAACCGCTGGCGCTTCACCGGAGTGGAGCGTCGCCGCGCCACGCCGCCGGTGTCCGACGCCGTGGTCGCAGCCGCCATCAACGCCCCGCTCGACCTGCCCAAGCGCATGCGCGCGAGTTTCAGCGAGAGCCCGGTAATTGTTCTGCACATGAGCGAGGATGGCCTGCCGCAGGGTTTCACCCAGACCATGGAGCCGCCGAAGCCGCTGCGACGCGGTTGAGGGCCTCAAGGGGAAAACCTCCCGCGTGCCGCTGAATGCCGGGTGCGCATTCAGCCGGTCTGTCTTGCAAGCCAAGCCAAGGGCGAACAGCCGAGCCGGGCAGCGAACACCCGCGCCAGCGCCGAAGCGGTCGCATAGCCGACCGCGTGCGCCACTTGCTTGACGGCTCGACCGCGTCGCAGCTGCGCCATCGCCAAACCCAGGCGCCATTGGGTAACGTATTCCATCGGCGTTTGTCCCAGCACCGCCGGGAAATGCACGGCAAAGCGCGCCCGCGACATGCCGGCCACCTGCGCCATCCGTTCCAGCGTCCAGGGCTCTGCCGGCGCGGCGTGCAACGCGATCAGCACCTTCGACAACCGCGGATCCGCGAGCCCCGCCAGCAGCCCACTGCGCACCTCGCCCGCGCTCAGCAGGTGCCGCAGCAGGTGCAGGATCAGCAGCTCCGCCAAACGGTCCAAGGCCACCGCACGCCCGCAGATTTCGGCGAAGGCTTCGTCGAACAGCAGGTCGAGCACGCTGGCCAGAGCAGGCGCATCGGCCAATGGCAGCACCACGTGATTGGGCAGGGCTGCGCTGAGCGGGTCACCTCCGCCGGCACCGAAAGCGATCGATGCGCAGACCAACTCGGCGGGCGCACTTTCGGGTGCCACCAGCCGATGCGGCAACGGCCGCGGAAAGAACAGCAGCGTCGGCGCATCCAATCGCTGGCTGACACCGTGGCGATCGACCAGATCGATCGCGCCGCCGCGCAGCACATGCAGATGCCCGACGCCATCGGCGTCGTCATCAAAGCGCGCGGTGCCGCACAGGCGGCCGGAGTGGAACACCCGTGCGCTCAGTGCGAAGCGATCCAGCAAGGCACTCAATCGGTCGGCCATCTGAGACTCTTGGGGTTCATATCAAGACGATCTGGCGCCAATGATATTGGACGCGGCAGCAAACTGCCTTCCGTGGACTCACCCACAACGACCCAAGGACCGCTCCCATGCCACGTATCGCCCCTCTCACCGTCGCTGCAGCCAGCCCCGTCATCGCCGCCACCCTTGATGCGATCAAGACCAAGTTCGGCAGGTTGCCGAACGTCTACGCCACCCTTGCCCATTCACCCACGGCTCTGCACGGCTTTCTGGCCTTCCGCAGCCCCGAAGCGGAGGGCCAATTCGACGCGCGCCAGCGCGAGATCGTGGCGCTTGCGGTCGGCCAGGCCAATCGCTGCGGCTACTGCGTCTCCGCGCATACGGCGGTCGGCCGCAGTGTCGGCCTGAACGACGCCCAGATCGCGGCCGCGCGCCAGGGCGGCGGTCTGAATGCCAAAGATGCCGCGCTCGCCCAGTTCGCCCACGCGGTGGTAGAGCAGCGCGGCTGGATCGACCACGCCGCGCTGCAGTCCTTTCTGCAGGCCGGGCACTCGGAGGGCGAGGCCATCGAAGTGGTTGCGCTGGTGGCGATGAACACGTTGAGCAACTACGTGAACCATCTGGCCGGAACCGAAGTCGATTTCCCCGCCGTCGACATCGACGCCCTGGAGCGGGCCGCCTGAGCCCACTCCGAGCGCGCTCACCGAATCCGACAATTCGAGTTTTGAACATTGTGTGCGGGGCCATCCTCATCGATGTCTTCGCTCATGGCTGCGGACCTCCCCAGGCGCTGCTGCCGGCGCTGGAGAGCATCGCCACCGATTTCGCAATCAAACCGCCTGTCCCAGGCTCAATGTCGATGCTGTCCAAACCGTAGCGGTCCGCCACGGCATTCGCAGCATCCCCGCCCTGCTGCCGCACCTCGATGGCGTGCCGATTGATGACCGGCAGACCCAGCGCACGCGCGCTGATCGGGTGTCGTGGCTGAGCACTACCCTGATCGAGAAATCCGAGGTCGTCCTGATGTTGAAGCCACTGCTGCACAGTAAGCGTCCGCCCACCTCACCTACCTTCCTGACCTGATTCTCCCGACCGTCTCCGGTTTCCCCAACGGAGGAGCGGTCGATGGCGTGTTCGGAGGTGCGGCGATGGCGGGCGCATGTGCGCTCGC
>NZ_JBILJQ010000087.1:0-19394 GCF_044377145.1 Aquimonas sp. | reverse complement strand
GCGAGCGCACATGCGCTTGCCAACCCCACATCGCTGAACACCGCATCGCACCACTCCTCCGTTTGGAATGGTTGTCAGGGTCGGCGTGATGAGGTCACGGCGGTAGGTGGGGTGGGCGGACGCTTACCCAGCTTCTGTGTCACGGATTTGATTGCAACTGGGCGCGGCTTCTTGCTCGCCTTGCGATCAAGCCGGCGACGGATCTCGGGGCTGAAACGGATCGCGAAGTTCGCGGCTTCGATCCTCGCCGAGCTCAGGTAGCGGTTGTCGCACTTGGCGTTGCCGCGCAAGCGTCCGCCAAAGTCACCTACCCCAGCCGTTCGAGATCTGCCGGGGTCGGGTTGCTCGGTGACCTGCAACCTTCAATCGGCAGCGGCTGATCGATATCGCGGTTGAACGTGGTTGGCAGTCGCGCAAGCGCATCGCTGAGCCATGCGTGTGGGCACAGGCCGTTGGCGGAGGCGGTGGCCGGCACGATCATGATGGCGGCGGCACGTTCGCCGGCGCGGGTGGCGCCGATGAACAGCCAGTTCTTGCGGCCCAGGATGATCGGGCGGATCGCGCTCAGCTGCTTCGCAGCAACGTTCGCTTCGCTCACTACGCCTTCGCTTCGCTCGGTCTCGATCGGGTTGTTGTCGATCGGGCGGTCGCCGTTGTCGAGGTAGCGCAGCAGAGCGGGCCAACGGCCCAGTGCATGTTTCATGGCTTTGCCGAGGTCGTTGCCCGGGAGAGTCTTGAGGCTCAGCGCGTGCAGCCAGTCGTGCAGAGCGGTCAGCACCGGCGTGGCGTGAGCGTTGCGATGGGCGTGCAGCGCTTCGCCGCGCAGGCCTGGCGTGCGCGCGTCGGCTTCGATGCGGTACAGCGCGCCGATGCGCTCGACGGCTTCGTGCGCGAGTGGGCTGCCGCTGGCCTTCGCGACCTCGACAAACCTGCGCCGCACGTGCACCCAGCAGGCGAGCTCGGTCATGCCCGCGTTGAACAAAACCTTGTAGCCGGCATAGTCGCCGACCATCAGCGCGCCGCGCCATGCGCCGAGAAATTCACGGGCGTGGCTGCCGCTGCGACTTGTTGTGCAGTCGAACACAATGATCGGCGGGCCGGCGGTGCTGCGGTAGGCAAAGAATTAGCTTTGGCGGGTTTTGCCGGTGCCCGGGTCGGGGGGGGCGACCGGAGTTTCGTCGGCGTGCAGGCAGGCCCGTTGATGCAGCTTCTCGCGCAGGCGATCGACGAGCGGCTGCACGGCCACGCCGACCGCGCCGACCCAGTCGGCCAAGCTGCTGCGCGGCAGTTCGAGACCGGAGCGGCCGCACCTGCAAGCGCCACCAGCACCGCCGCCACTGCGCAAACACCCGCCGCGGGATCTCGTAGATCCGGCAGTACATCCGCTGACTCACCCCGCTGTACAGCTGCGAGCGCACATGCGATTACCAAAGCCACACCTCTGAACATCGCATCGCGCCACTCCGCCGTTTGGAATGGCAATCAGGGTCGGCTCGATTCGGTCACGGCGGAAGGTGGGCTGGGCGGACGCCTACCGAAGAGGAGGAACGAACGAGCCTCGAAAGAGCGTCGGGCGAATCGATGAGTCACAGCAGGTCCACGATGTCGGTTCGAAGTCGAAAGAGGGCGGCTTGCGAGGCACTCAGGATTCCGCCGGACGCGTTGTTCAGAACGTCCTAGAACATGAGTGCCGCTGAAAATGCTCGAAACGGCCATCGTCGACCAGGAGGCACTCGGATGATGGGGGGTAGCGGGTTGGGTTGCGTGCCACCCATCAAGGATGCGCGGCGCGGAGCAGAGTTGAAGAACCAACAGGCTCCTTGCGGTTCGATCGCGTCTTCGAAGCTGAGCGCCTAGCCACTTCCTCGGCAGGCGGGTTCACCCTCCGATACCAGACGCAGATGCGGCTTCCAACGCGCGCCGGAGTTCGCCTTCCGATGCGGATGCCCGGCTCGAAGCAGACTTGAAGCGACTATCAGCTGCATACGGTTCGATTCCTTCATGGACCTTGGGCTTCGGACCGGCTTGATCGGGCCGCGGGCTCACGAACCGATCCTCGTCATCGATCTGGGGCCAAGGGCGGCGACTTTGGGCGCTCACAGCCCTGTTGCCGCATCCGCCTCCTCCGGTGAGTGTGCGCCCGGTGCGCGCTTCATCGCTGTCCACGCCAAGAATTTTTCGCATCGGTGATCAGGTTTGCCCTCGTTCTGCGTGTGGGTGAGGGTCAACCCTCCCCGTAGGGCCGGCCCGTCACCTGCGGGCGATGGCCTGCCACCCGGTTTCTTAAGTTCTTGGCGCACCGCCACCTGGAGATTTCTATGCTTAGCTGGCTGAAGCAGCTCTTCCCTCGCGAGCATCGCGATGCCAACCCACCACCGGGGGGCGGATCGCCAGGGGCTTCGATGTCAGTCGAGGTCGGCTCAAACTCGAGCCCGAACCCGACCAGTGAGCGGCCCGCGAGCCTGCGCACGCGGATCGCGACGCCTCTGGTTCGTGTACTCGGTGTTGTCGCAGTGCTGGGCATGGCGGGAGCGGCGTTCGCCGGGTACCAATTGCTCGACGAGCCCGGCCCGGTGTCGGCTGGTGCATTGATGGGCGTCAGCGAAACAGCCCTGCCGACCGCCAAAGGTCAGATCGACCTCCAGCCGGGTCCCTGTGACTGCCCGATTGGGAATGAGTGCATCCCGACTCCACGCGTGGGTTTCGTTGCCCCGGAAGATGGTCAAGAGTTTGTCTTGGGTGGGAACGTCGATGTCGGCGTCTACGCCTGCGATATGTTTGCTCTTGGCGGCGGTACATCTACCGGCGACCATACGTCCCTCACCGTCACCTGCCCCGGCATTTCTCTGGAATCTCAGCAGACGAGCATCACATTTCGACCCAAAGTTGCCGGTGTGTGTGAGCTCACAGTTGTTGGAAGCGCGGGGCCGCTTTCACGTGCAAAGGCTATAAGCACTAGCGTTAGCGCATCGATCTCAATCTCCATAGTCGATAGCGGCCCGTCGATTAGCCTGACTTCGCCGCTGAATAACGCCCAGTACGGGGCCGGAAATACGGCATCGCTGGCTGCCAACGCGACTCGCGGGAGCGCTCCCCTGAGTCGTGTCGAGTTTGAGGCCCGTAACAGCGCCAGTGGCGCTCAAGTGTTCAGCCATACCGATCTGACTGCTCCATATGGAGTGAACTGGAATCTTCTTCCGGTAGGCAGTTTTGTGGTGACCGCACGCGTTATTGACACGGCCGGCGCAAGCGCTGTTGATTCCAGGTCGATCGTCGTCGTTCCCGCCAATATGCCGCCTGCCGTTTCGATCGTCGCGCCAACGGCATCCAGCTTCCTCGCTCCTGCGACGATCAATTTTGAAGCCGCCGCCAGCGACGCGGATGGCAGTGTTGACCGCGTGGAGTTCGAGCTGCGCAACGCCGCGAACAATGCGGTGGTCGTCAGCCGGATTGACGGCAATCCGCCCTACACGGTTACAGCTACCTCGCTGCCCCTGGGCAGCTACGTCATGAATGCCCGCGCTTTCGATAATTCCGGCGCCTCTACTTTGGCGACCAAGAGCTTCAGCGTAACTTCGAACGTGCCGCCGACCGTTGCACTGGTAACGCCATCGCAGAATCCGCAGCTGGTCATTCTGCCTGCCGGGATTCTGCTGAACGCTTCCGCTACTGACAGCGACGGCACGATTCAATCCGTCGAATTCCGTCATGGGGCGAATGGCTCCGTCCTGATTGGTCAAGGCGTGGCGGCAGGCGGCAATAGCTATACATTCAACTGGAGCGGCATGGCCGCCGGTGACTATCAGGTCATCGCTCGCGCAACCGACAGCCAGGGCGCAACGGTTGACTCTGCTGCGCGAACAATTCGAGTCCGCGCGAATACGGCGCCACGCGCCGCGGCCCTGATACGTCCTGCCCTGCAACCCCAGAGTGTTGACAACCTCCTCCGCTATCCCGACAACATTTTCGCGGTCGGCCAACTGATGAATCTCGAGGCAAGCTTCCAGGACACCGAGGGCAATTTCGACCGGGTCGAGTTCTATCGGAATTCGCGTACGCCCGCGAACCTGCTGGCGACCGTTCGCCCGCCATCCGCGGGTGCCACTTCGTTCATGGCGAGCGCAGAGGTTCAGCTGACCGCGAGTCTGCTGAGTCAGCGCATGCAATACATCTTCGCCATCGCGATTGACAGCAGTGGGGCGGAGGTCGAAACACTGAAAGCACCGGTGGCTATTCACACGCCCTTCGAGTGGACAGACGTTCAGACGTGCCCGGCCGGCACGGCAAACTGTTTTCCTCCAGGCGAGTCGCATCCGATCCCCGGCCTGATCGAAGCTGAGCGCTATGACCTGGGCGGGGCGGGGGTGTCGTACTTCGACACGGATACCTACAGCGGGACTGGAAATGGCGGCTTCCATGGCAATCCGCGCGGGGACGACGTGGATGTCACCCATTGCGGCTGGAACAATCTTTACCTTGCCGATAGCTGCCTGATCAGCGGACGCCGCGCTGCCGAATGGCAAACTTGGAAGGTCCGATTCAGTCAGGGTGGCACGTACGGCGTGTACATCTGTTTCAAGGAGATTGACAGCAGTGGAGCCGCTGCGGGCGAAGCAAAGCCATTGGATCGCCAAGCGGTACCGTTGGCGAACTCTATTGGCCTTCGATTTGAGTCCAACGGCTCATCGATCGTCGAGGAGACGCTTCAGCTTGCGCCGGCTTTGCAAGGTGGTGAGGTGAGCTGGCAGCGCCCGGAAGGTGGCGAGGGCGTCAACAGTATTGTTCTCCCCAATTGCGAAGGGGAAGGCCAGTATCTTGAGTACGGTGTGCTCCCGTATGACTTCAATTCGGACTATTCCGGTCGAATGACCCTGTTCGCCTCTGACAGTGCGTGGACGCCTCACCTCAGCCTGGATTGGGTTGCGCTGCTTCCTGAGAGTGGCGGTGGCCAGTCCCTGAGCGTTGCCGTCAGTCAGCCATTGAATGGAGCTACCTTTCCGTTTCCGGTGGCGCAAGGGATACCGATCCAGGCCGACGTCTTTTCGGTAGGCGCCTCCAATCTCGTCCGATTTTTCTATTCAACTGCACAGAACTCGAATCTGGTGCAGATCGGATCCGACACCACGTTGCCCTACGGTTTTCAGTGGAATCCACCTGCAATCGGCGAGTATCAGCTGTGGGCGAAGGTTAACTCCACGATCAACGGCGTGCCGCGCGAAATGACCTCGGACCCGGTGCGCGTTGTCGTGACCAACGCTGTGACCAACCAGCCGCCGCAGACGGTGATGATTCAACCGACAGGGGGAACGTTTTCGCCGAGCTTTAGCGTACCGCTGCGCGCATCTGCCACCGATCCCGACGGCACGGTGTCGCGCGTGGAGTTTGTGGTGAGTCGTAACGGCAGCCCGCTCGGCAGCCCGATCGCCGCCGTTGCGGACACGACCGCTCCGGGCCAGTGGACCGCGAGTTGGACTGCGCCGTCGGCAGCGGGTGCGTACCAGCTGCGCTCGCGTGCATTCGATTCAGCCACTCCGCAGGCTTCGGGCGAGTCGCAGTCGGTGACCGTCAATGTGCAGAGCGCGCCCGGCATCGCACACGAGACGCCGGCGGCGATACCGGCGTCGATTGCGCCTGCCTCCGATGGTGTGGGCGCCACCGCTGGCAGCTTCCGTGTCGACGAGACCGGTGCGGCCACCTATTCGATCCCGCTGGCCGTCGTGCCCGGCCGTGCCGGGGTGACTCCAGAACTGGCACTTGCCTACAGTTCGCAGGGCGGGCTGGGGGCGATGGGCCGTGGCTGGTCGATCTCAGGTGCGTCTGCAGTCACCCGTTGCCGCCAGACCGCGGAAGCAGGCGATGCCGAGGCGTTGCAGTCCGGCAGCCCCCCGCTTTCGTTTGACGCAAAGGACCGCTACTGCCTTGACGGCCAGCGCTTGATGCTGATGGCTGGCAGCTACGATCCGACCGCGCCGCTCATGGAGTTCCGCACGGAGATCGACAGCTTTGCCCGTGTCCGCGCCTTCAACACCGATGGTAGGAACGGCCCGAACTACTTCGTCGTGCAGGCCAAGGACGGCACGACCGCCTGGTACGGCGACCGCATCAGTGGCAATGGCCTTCCATTCATGGCCGGCTTCGCCGAGGTTCAGCGCGCGGATGCCGCACTGCGGCGCAACCAGGGGGCGGGCGAGCTGGCTGCCGATGCGCCGATCCTGGCCTTTGCGCTTTCGCGTCGCATGGATTCCTTCGGCAACTACATCGACTTCCGCTACAGCACTGACCAGGCCAACGGAGAGCAGTGGCTGAGCACGGTGGAGTTCACCGGCAAGACCGTGCTGAGCGGCCAGACCGGCAATTCGCAGGCGACTTTCGCCTACGTGCAGTTCGACTATTCCACGCTGCCGAGCAGTGAGATCCGCGAAGCCTGGCAGGCCGGGATGCGTTCGCGCGCGTCCAAGCGCCTGAACTCCATCCGTTCGTACGAGGGTATGAACCTCGTCCGCGAGTACCGCTTGAACTACGGCTTGAGCCTGCCGCGCAGCAAAGAGTCGATTCTCACCTCGATGCAGGAATGTGCGGGCAGCGGCTCAAGCGCCGTGTGCTACCCGGCAACCCGGTTCGAGTGGACGTTGGCGGGCAACAGCACCTCGGCGCTGCTGCCATTGCGTTCCATGAATGCGCAACAGAACGTGCCGCGTTACGAGAAAGAAAACGCCAAGGCCTGGCAGTTGGGCGACGTCGACGGCGATGGTCGACTGGACGTTGTGTACTTCCGCAATGTCGCGATGGGTACCCAGTTGATTGAAACGCTGTTCCGAGACATCGGCTCGGTGGCTGCGGGCCAGTTCCCCTTCCGCGCGCAGGGCACACCTGTCTACAGCCTGCGCAGTTACAGGGACCTTTCCGACGCCTGGTTCCTGCACGACTTCAACACCGACGGACGAGACGATCTGATGCTGGCGGACGTCTACACCAGCCCGTACTACAACCCGAACGACCCGGTGCAGCGGGCGCGCAGTTGGCGGATCTATCCCTCCAACGGGCGCGTGCCTGATGGCGCCAAGGTCTTCAACGACTCTGGCAGCAACCCCTGGCTTGCGCCCTGTCCGGCGAACGACCTCGATGCGCCCGACTGCGTTCCTGTGAACAGCGGCGAAAACGCGCAGGCACAGCTGTTGGACGTCAATGGCGACGGCATCTCCGATGTCGTCTATCCCTCGCCGGTGGCTGGTCAGAATGAACTCATGATCAAGCTGGGGTCGCGCATCGCCGGCAGGCCGGGTTTCTCGCGCGCCTATCGCGCGGTGCTGGAGCAGCCGGAGGACTGCCGCCAGGGTGGCGCGGGATTGAGTGTTGTTTGCCGCTTCGCGTTCTCGAGTTCGCAGAGTCGCAATGGTCGCTCCCCCTTTGTGTTCGACCTGAACGCCGACGGTCGTGCCGACCTCTGGCTGCTTGCGAACCGTCGCGTTGAAACCCCCTGCAACGGTGGAATCTGTCCTGAGCCGAACGCGGAGCCCGACTACCCAACCTTCTTCAGCGCGGCTTCGAAGAAAGAGTTGGATGCGCAGATCGCTGTCAATTCCAGCTTCCAGAACGCGCGCGGCCAGGGAACTGCTTCCACGGCTTCCGACAGCTGGTCCTACAGCGCCCAGGTTGTGGACCGCATCGACGAGACGGCCCGCCAGATCCATTTCAAGCTGTATGCGACCCACGGTATGGGCAGCCTGACGCCGAGCCAGAAGCAGCTGTTCCCGACCGACATGAACCTGGACGGGCTCTCCGATGTGCTGATCGCCACCAAGTCGGGCGGCAATTACGGTGTCCAGCTGTTGATGAACACCGGTACGACCCTGGTGCCTGTCGCATCGCCGCTGGCCAGCGGTGGCTCGGTGGTGCTGCCCGAAGGACAGATGGACCACATGCAGTTGGTGGATCTCAACAACGATGGCTACATCGACCTGATGTATCCGAACGGCACCGGCAGCAGCTCCACGTGGCGTCTCCATGCGGGCGGACCGGCGGGCTTTGGCGCTGAAGAAACCGCGAACGTTCAGGGCAACGTGCTGCCCGGTCATCACACGCACTTCTTCGCCGACTTCGACGGCAATGGTGTCGCCGAGTACGTGCGTATGCGGCACCAACTGACCAACCAGAGCAGCGGTGAAGATGCCTCCTACGGCGGTCTGAGCGCCAGCAGCGATCCAGGCCAGGGCGCCGGCAAGCCAGCGACCCAGATCCACCGCATCATCAACGGCTACGGCGCCGAAACCCGCATCGTCTATCAGCCTCTGACGAACAGCGCGGTCTATCTGCGCGAGCCGAACTTCAGCGGCGAAGCACCGGGCCGCGGCTCGCCTGTGCACGATGTGTTTGGTGCCATGTACGTGGTGGCCGCAGTCACCAGCGACGCGCCCGGCATTGACGCCCAGACTCGCCAGAGCACGCTGTACTACCAGTACGCTGGTGCCAAGATGCAGGCCGGCGGCCGCGGCATGCTCGGTTTCCGTCAGATCCGCACCCTGGATCCGAACTTCGCCGTAACGCCTGCCCGCCATGTCATCTCGATCACCGACTACGGGCTTGCCGCAGGCGACTACGAGAACTCGTTGACGCCAGGCTTGGTGCGCCACGGCTTCCCGTTCACCGGAATGCCGCGCGAATCGCGCCAGTACGCGGTCAATGCGGCGCCGAATGCCGCCCTGATCCAGTGCCTGAGCTCCGGCGCCAACGCCAGCAGCGCTGTCTGCTATTCCGGCTTCGGCTCGGCAGCGACCGTCAACGCGTTCTTTGCTGAGCCCTCCGGCACCCTGCTGAGCTACGCCCGCAACCGTCTGGAATCGGTCGTGACTCAGAACGGCGTCGGCGGAGAACGCAGCGTTCTGGCCTACATCAAGGCCTCATTCGAGGCCAAGGGCAATCCGGAGACGACGGGCGCTCCGGTCACCCTGTCGGAAACCGTCAATCACTTCACCTACAACACCGCCTGGGGTGATCTCGTTGCCAGCGATGTTGGAACTTCGACAGGCGCGTCCTTTGCCAGCCTGGAGGCGCTGCGCATCGATGCCCTGGTGCGTATGTCCGAGCCCAGCCCGGAGACACGCTGCGCCGGCAGTGCGCGCTGCGTGACCCGCGTGGGCACGCTCAACACCTACTACCCGAGTTCCCAGCCCACAGCCGCCAACGACCGCGACTACTGGCGCCTCGGTCGTCTGCAGAGGAGCACCGTCACTCATTGGCGTCAGGGCGTGCACGGGGAGCAGCCCAGCAGCCTGACCCGCGAGTCGCGCTTCGAGTACGAACTTGGCAGCGCGGCGCGTACCGGTGCGCTGACGGTCGAGCGCGTGGCCGGGTTGTCGACCTTGACCAGTGCGACCGCTCCGAACGGCAGCGCGTCCGAGCTGCGTACCCTGCGACTGCGCGACGCGTACGGCAATGTCACCGACACCTTCGTCTGCAGCGGTGATGTGTCCGACCTCGCCTGTCAGAGCCCCAGTGAGGTACTGCAACGCCCGGCCGGCACCAATGGTCTGCCGCTCACGCGCGTGCATCGCCACACCCGCAGCGAATACGACAGCCAGGGCCGCTACCCCGTGCGTGCGTTGTCGCCACATTTCGATGGTTCGTCTGACGGTGCGATGCAGGCGCTTGAGACGGTGCAACAGCGCGATGCCTTGGGCAATGTGCTGCAGACGAACCGTTTGAATGGTGGCAGCACTTCGGCGACCTACGGCCCCTTGGGCCGCCAGCAGACCAGCACTGACAGCACAGGTGCGAAGTCGGCCAGCGAGTTCCATTGGTGTGGGGGCGGCAGCGCGACGGGACAGGTCGCGGCCTGCCCGTCCGACATCGGCGCGGTGTTTCGTCAGACGTCCTATAGCTACGGCGGCACCCGCTCGGTGACCTACTTCGACCGGTTGGGGCGCGAAGTCTTCGCGCTCAGTGAAGGCTTCAATCAGTACGACAACAACGCGTCCAATGACTGGGTCGGCGTGTGCAAGACCTACGACGGCCGCGGCCGCACGGTGGCGGTGACCGAGCCGTTCTTCGTAGGCAACGTCGCATTCAACGCCCTGCGACCTGAGCTTTCAACAGCCGTCGACTGCGCCACCCGTGCGAGAACCCGCACCACCTACGACGAACTCGATCGCGCGCTGACCATCCTGCTGCCGGAACACGGCGGCAGCACCACCGCCATGTCGCAGATGGTGTACGCAGGCCTGCAGACCACCACCACCACCCGGCTCAGCCGGGCAACCTCGCCGTTTGTAGCCCCGACGGTGGTGGAGCTGTCCGAGGTCAAGCTGCACGACGCCACCGGCCAGGTGTTGAGCGTCACCGACGCCGAGGGGCTGGTCGCCAACTATGCGCACGATGCCGCCGGTAACCTGATCGCACTCAAGCGTGACGCTGGCCGCGGCGAGATCGTCTCGCGCATCAGCTACGACGCCTTGGGCCGCAAGACCAGCCAGAACGATCCGGATGCCGGCACCGCCAGCTACGCCTACAACGCGGCCGGTGAGCTGATCTGCAGCCAGGATGCGCGCGGCTACGCCACGATCACGGACTTCGATGCGCTGGGGCGTGGCTGGCGCTCGCGCACGCTGAAGTCGACCTGTGTGTCGACGACCACCACGGCCGTGACCCCGTCAAACAGCGAGGCCTGGGTGCTGCCGGCCGCGGCTGGCGGTGATCACTCGAGTGTCGACCTGACCGTATACGACCTCGCTGGCAACGGCATCGGCCAGGTCGAGCGCACGCAGCGCAAGCACCGCGTGGGTAGCACCTATGCCGGCTATCGCGGTGCAGCAGCTGACCAGGGCGAGTTCGAGCAGGTGTCGAGCTATGACAGCTTCGGCCGCCCGCGCCAGGCCACGACCCGGTTCCGCGAGCCGAATCTGAGCGGGGCTGGCCTGATCCTGCGCGAGTACACCCAAAGCACCACCTACGACGCCCTGGGCCGCGTCGCCACCAGCCAGGACGCCACCGGCGGCGTGGTCGAGAACATGTACAGCGCGCACGGCTTCCTGCGCCGGGTGCGTGATGCCGGCCAGCCCTCGCTGGTGTTCTGGGAGCTGCTGGAAACCGACGTGCGCGGCCAGACCACGCTGGACCGTCGCCACGGCAAGGTCGAGCTGACCCAGCAGCGGGAGTACAACGCGGTGACTGGACGCCTGGCGCGGATCGTCACTGGCACCTGGGCCAACGGCCAGGTCAGCAGCGCCGTGCAGAACCTGTCCTACATCTTCGACGCCCAGGGCAACCTGCTCAGCCGCAAGGATGAGCGCGCCAACGGCCGTGAAGAGGTGTTCATCTACGACCGTCTGAATCGGCTGATCGAAGCACGCTTGAACGGCACCTCGCCCGCGCCGGCCAACGGCCTGCCCACGCTGACCCTGAGCTACGACAAGCTCGGCAACATCTGCAGCAAGAACGGCGTGGGCTACAGCTACGCCGGTCGCGCCGGCTGCGGATTGAATAGCGTTGGCGGCAGCGGTGGCACCGGTAGCACCAGCCCGCATGCCGTCACGGCACGCGGCACCCTCGGCTACCAGTACGACCTCGCCGGCAACATGACCACCACCACCGGCGGCACCCACGGCACCCGCAGCGTGCGCTTCGACGGCGCCGGCAATGCGGATCGCCTCGCCATCAGCACCCAGAGCACCAGCTTCTGGTACGCCGGCGGCGGTCGCTACCTGCGTCTGGACGAATCCAGCGAGGCCCCCGCCAAACTGACCCGCTACCTCGGCAGCGTGGAGTGGATTCTGCGCAGCAACGGGGCGGAAGAACGCAAGCGCAATATCGGCGGCTTCCTGCTGCTGACCGAAACCGGCGATCAGGCCGCGCCGACCCGCAAGTACCGCTACCTGTTGGCAGATCACCTGGGTTCGACCGACACCCTGGTGGACGAAAATGGCGTGGTGCGTGAGCGGATGTCGTTCGACGCCCACGGCAGCCGCCGTTCGGCAGATTCCGGCACCGGCATGTGGGCGAGCTTGCTGCCGGCGGTTGTACCGACCGACATCAATCCGCAGGTCAACGCTGAAACCACGCGTGGGTTTACCGGCCACGAGCACATCGATCGGATGGGCCTGGTGCACATGAACGGGCGGCTGTACGACCCGCTGCTCGGGCGTATGCTGTCACCCGACCCGATCGTGCAGGAGCCGTACAACGCGCAGAACCTGAATCGGTATTCGTATGTGCTCAATAACCCGCTGAGCTATACCGATCCGTCGGGATTGAGTTTTGTTAAGAAGTATTGGAGGCAGATTCTGGTTGCCGCCATCAGCATCTTTGTCCCGCCGCTTGGGGCTTGGGGTGCTGTGACCATGGGCGCGGTCTCGGGGTATATCTCGACAGGTACTCTTGAAGGCGCACTTATCGGCGGATTCAGTGCCGGAGTATTCTGGAGTATTGGCCAGGCCTTCCAGAGTGTTAATACGGGAGCGGGGACTGGATTTGCGGGTACCGGCTTTACTGAAGCTCAGTTCGCGGGAAAGGTTCTCGCGCATGCGACTACCGGCGGCGTGATGTCAGTCCTTCAAGGGGGCAAGTTCGGGCACGGGTTTGCGAGTGCGGGTATCTCGCAGGCTGCGGTTCCAGCGACGCATGGGGTCCAGAGTATGGCTGCGCGGACCATGATCCACGCGACAATTGGTGGGACTGCCTCGGTTGCATCTGGTGGAAAGTTTGCGAACGGTGCGGTTACTGCGGCGATGGCGTTTGCTTATAATGACCGCGCGCATGCGCCAGAAGAAGGCGCTCCAGAGGATGTGTTTAGGAGGCGCGCCGATAGATATCGTGAAATGCACCAAGAGCTCCAAGGAATGGGTATTGATACGGTTTGGTTTGAGGCGGCCGCAAACCTTAACGACTACTTCGTGGGGGCATTCCCTGCTTTGGGGCCTTCCCAGGATTATCTGATCGAGCTTGGGGGGCATCTTGCGGCCAAGAATGAGCAGATGTTCTCTGACGTGAAGGCCGGTTATCATGGTCGGGGTGGACTGGAACTAGACTTTCGACTTGTGAGATTGGAGCAAGCTGAAGTTACTAGGTTTAACAGGGGCTATTTCGCAAACCGGCGAATTCCGGACGGCATGGCTCTTGGGATGCTTGCAGCTTTCACGCAAGTTGGCGCTCTTGCCGGGAATTCACTTTCCACAGCAAGAGGGGGGCCGTGGGCCGCTCAAATACACGCAGGGATATCGCGTTCAAACAGGGTTAACGGAAGCTCGAGTTTCTGGATGGAACGGGACCGGGTCCAAATTGGGTACGGCATAATGGATCACATTAGGAAGAGCCGGTGAAGTCATCTCGAATTGTGGCCTTGGCCACATGGATCGCCGGTTTCGTTGTAATGCACGGAGTGCTGGTTTCACTGTTTACTCTCCTGCATTACTTGTTTAACGGCTTTGGGATAGTCCAAGGTTTGTATTCTTCGATCTGGGTCATGATGCAGTATGTGGCGTCAATCGAACCTATCAGGTTCTACGTATTGATGGTCCCCTGTGTTGCATTGTGTGCGGCCAAAAGAACAATTTGGTTTCCACTGGTTTTGTTTCCGATTGCCGCATTCGCGGCGACGATCTGGACTTCTCAACTAGGGGCGGCCGGGCTCAATCAGGCTATGCGGCACGCCTTGTCAGTCAACTTGTCCTTGATTGAGGGTCCCGTAGGTCTGGGTTGGGGGTGGGTCACCATGGTCTCTAGCGTCGTCTGCTATTTGTTGCTCTCTCGCGTGGCGCAACCGTGGGATTTCATTTCCCCACAGAGGAGCGCGCAGAGGAGCGCGGGGTCAGGTCTAGCAAAGTAGTCTTCCAAAGTAATCTGCCCAGGCGCATGCCTGCTTGCAACGGGCTCGACTGAATCAGCAGGGCTGGCCGCGCCTCCATCGAATCGAATCGAGCCGATGTGGTCACGAAAGCGCAGGGTCAGGTCTAGCAAAGTAGCATCGAGCCGCCGCCGGGGGTAATCTCGGCGGCATGGCTCGACCGATTCGCATTGAGTTCGAAGGGGCGCTGTACCGCGCGACCTCGCGTGGGGATCGGCGTGAGGCGATCTATGAGGACGATGCGGATCGCACGCGCTTTCTGGAGGTGTTGGGTGAGGTGGCGTCGGCGTTCCATTGGGTGGTGCATGCGTACTGTCTGGTGAGCAATTACTACCACCTGCTGATCGAGACGCCCGACGGCAATCTGTCGAAGGGCATGCGCCAGCTCAATGGGGTGTTTACCCAGTACAGCAATCGCCGACATCGACGCACCGGGCATCTGTTCCAGGGGCGCTACAAGGCGATCCTGGTCGATGCTGACAGCTACCTGCTGGAGCTCTCGCGTTATGTGGTGCTGAACCCGGTGCGGGCGCGGATGGTGGCGGATGCCGGTGACTGGCCGTGGAGCAGCTATGGCGCGATGGTCGGCGCGCAGGAAGTGCCGGACTGGCTTGCGATCGAGGGCCTGCTTTCGGCCTTCGCCAGCACACGCCCGGAAGCGCGCCGTCGCTACATGCGATTCGTCGCTGCCGGCGTTGGCGCCGATCCGATCTGGAAGCACCTCAACCGTCAGGTCTACCTGGGCAGCGACGATTTCGTGCAGCGCATGCAGGAAATGGCCGGGGACGTTGTCGAGATCAACGTCCCTCGGACGCACCGCCGGCCACCGCCTCCGTCTCTGGAAGAGATCACCGCCGCGCATCCCGATCGGAACGCGGCGATGGTCGTGGCATACAGAACGGGCGAGTACAGCTACGCCCAGATTGCTCGGCACTTCGGCGTCCACTTCACCACCGTCGGTCGGGTGGTGCGCGCTGCCCGCAAGCCGTAGGGCGGCGGTTGGCGTGCCACGGCGCCAGACCTGGCCACGTCGCTCACACCCCACCGCTCATCCTGATGGCCGCCACGCCTCGCCACGCCGGAGGTCATGCCCTGGCGAACTCCAAGCCGCCCCCGCGGGGCGTTGACCCCCTGAGCAACGGCCTTTGACACGGCCTGAGCAAGCTGAAACCCTACGCCGCGCCCAAAACCATGCCGTGTATCGGATCGGGTGGTGCGGCGGTCGCATATCGGGGCTTGGCTGCACGAGTCGGCAGCTTGAACATCAGGAGCAGCGCAATGAACCGAGCGATCGGGATCCTCTTTACCGCGGCGTTGTCGGGCATCGCCCCGCTCGCTGCTCAGCCGGCGCCGACGTGGACGCCGATTGGCCCTGGCCCGGCCTATGACGGTCAGGTCGAGAACATCACCAATCGCGAGGTGGTCGGCGCGATCAATGCGGTCGCCGCGCACCCGAGCAATGCCGGCATCCTGTATGTGGGTGCGGCCAATGGCGGGATCTGGCGTACGGCGAATGCGACTGCGGCCAGCCCGACCTGGGTGCGGCTGAGCGACAGCATGGGTTCGCTGTCGATCGGCTCGCTGGAGTTGGACCCGACCGATGCCAGCGCAACGACCGTGCTTGCGGGCATCGCCTTGAGCTCCAGCCTGGGGCGCGACGGCGGCGCGCGCATCGGTCTGCTGCGCAGTACCAACGAAGGCAGCACCTGGTCGGTGATCGACGGCGGCGGCGTGCTGGCCAACCGCGATGTGTTCGGGGTGGCGCCGCGCGGTGCGGTGCTGGTAGCCGCGACCAGCAATGGCCTGTACCGATCCAGCAACACCGGCGCGGCCTTCAGCCTGATCTCCGGCGCGTCCGGCAGCGGCTTGCCGGCGGGCACCACGCTAGACCTGGCCGGGCACGCCAATGCGCCGGCGGTGCTGTACACGGCGGTGACCTCAGGCGACGGCCGCGGCGTTTTCCGCAGCGCCGATACCGGCTTGACCTGGAACCGTGTATCCGACACCGCGATGGAAACGCTGATGAATGCAGGGGCAGGCACGCGCCGCACCGAGCTGTCGGTTGGTACGGCGGGGCAGGTGTTCGTGGCGATCGTGGCCGCCAATGGTCGGCTCGGCGGTGTGTACCGGTCCGCCGACGGCAACGCGCCGTGGGTGGATATGGAGCTGCCAACCACGGCCGAGCAGGACGGCATTCTGTTTGGCGCGCACCCGGGCGGGCAGGGCTCGATCCACCTGTCGATCGCGGCCGATTCAGCCAATGCCAATCTCGTCTATGTCGGTGGCGACCGCCAGCCCTACTTCGGCGAGGGTGTGTCCGGCAGCAGCCAGTTCTTCCCCAATTCGCTGGGCGCGCGCGACTACTCCGGGCGCCTGTTCCGCGGTGATGCCAGCCAGCCCGCGGGTTCACGCTGGACCCCGCTCACGCATTCGGGCACCTCGAACAATTCTTCGCCGCATGCCGACTCGCGGGACATGGTGTTCGACGCCGCGGGCGCGCTGATCCAGACCGACGATGGCGGCATCTACAAGCGCACTCAGCCGCAGTCGACTGCAGGCAGCTGGCTGTCGATCAATGGCAGCCTGCAAACCACCGAGTACCACGGCATCGCCTGGGACGCGATCTCCGAACGTGTGGTCGGCGGCGCGCAGGACACCGGCACCACCCAGCTGCGCACGCCGGGCTCGCCGATCTTCAACAGCATCAGCACCGGCGATGGCGGCGATGTGGTGATCGAAGACCGCTCGTCAGCCACGCTCTCGACGCGCTACACGAGCTTCCAGAATCTCGGTTCGCTCAGGCGCCGAACCGTCAACGCTAGCAACGCACAGACCGCCTCGGTGACGCCCGCATTGACACCCCTGAGCGGCAGCCCCGCGCTGTCGGCGCAGTTCTACACACCACTGGCAGTCAACCACGTCAGCGGCACGGGTCTGCTGGTGGGCGCCAGCAACGGTGTGTACGAGTCACTGGACCGCGGCGACAGCATCACTCGCGTGTCCACGCTGCGCGTCAACGCCTTCAATGGCGACCCACTGGTGTATGGCGTGGTGGACAACCCGAGCTTCATCCTGATCGGCGCCGGCACCGGCGTGCATCTGCGCACGGAGGCCGAAGGCGCGTTCACCCAGGTGGCGACCTTGCCGGCCACGGTGGTTGACGTCAGCGTTGACGTCAGTGCGCCTGAAAGCCTGTTCGCCATCACCCAGACCACGGTGCACTACTCGTCGGATGGCGGCGCCGGCTTCGGCCTGATCACCGGCAACCTGGTCAGCGGGTTCAGCCCTGGCCGGCTGCGCAGCATGGAGTTCACTCCGGGCACCGACAACGCGCTGGTAGTGGCGGCCAACCGCGGTGTGTACGTCGCCTACGAGAGCAGTGGCTTCAGCCAGTGGACACAGCTGGGCAGCGGCCTGCCGAACGCGGTGGTGTTCGAACTCGAGTACGACCACAACGATCGCCTGCTGCTGGCGGGCACCCTCGGCCGCGGCGCTTGGACACTCAGCTTCGCCGGCCCCGACATCTTCAAGGATGGTTTCGAATGAACGCGCGCAGCCTGGTTCCATCCTGCATCACCCTCAGCATCATCCGTGCGCCGGGCCAGCGCATTCGCGCGGCGCTGTGCCTGCTCGCTCTTTGTCTGAGCCCTGTGCTCCATGCTGCGGTCGAGCTCAGCCCCGGCGTGCTGGTTGAAGCCGACAGCGAGCGCGTCTACCTGTCCACTGCCGATGGCCACATGGAAGCACGCGCCTTGAGCGACGGTGCCGTGGAGTGGCGCAGCAGCGAGCGTGGCTTGCTGATCGCCGAAGCTGGCGATCGACTGCTCGCGCTGGGTCAAGCCGGCCGCTTCGGCTGGGGCATGTTGCTGCTGGTGGATCGCAACAGCGGCGAAGTGCTGGACCGGATCGCCTTCGACCTGCCCGAAACCGTCAGCGCGGCGGTGATGGCCGAGCCGATGCGCCGCTTTGATGTTCGCGCCGAGCCCACCGGCACCGGAATGCGCCTGCACTGGAGCTACGAGGCCCACCCACTGCGCGGCGCCCTGATGCTGGAGGAGGGCGCGGTTGCGTCAGACACCGTGCAGCTATCGGGCGTGATCGATCTGGAACTCGCCACGGCAGCGGCCTTTGTGCAGCCGCGCCCTGAGCTGCAGGCCGACAGCCAGCGCGCTAGCCCGCAGTTGTCGGCCGAGGAGCGCATCCAGAGCATCGAAGGCCGCCAGTTCCGCGCTGCCGACAACCGCCATGTGCTGGTCAGCGCTGCGGTCGAAGATCCGGTGTATGGCTTCAGCTGGCGTTGGCAGCTGTACGCCCGCAACGGCGTCCGTGCCGCAGCTGAGTTCGAGCGCCCATTCGCACTGGCGCCCTTTGTTCTAGTCGAAGACACCCTGCTGCTGCAGAGCCCG
Source organism: Aquimonas sp. (assembly GCF_044377145.1). Classification (NCBI taxonomy): domain Bacteria; kingdom Pseudomonadati; phylum Pseudomonadota; class Gammaproteobacteria; order Lysobacterales; family Lysobacteraceae; genus Aquimonas; species Aquimonas sp. Next base: position 1,154 of record NZ_JBILJQ010000087.1, on the reverse strand, counting down.
CCGGTCGACAGCGTCGACGCGGCGGGTGCATGGAGCCGCCACGGCCTGCGCCTGAGCGCGGTTGAACTCGGCACAGGCAAGGAGCTGTGGGGCGTGGAGTTGCTGGATCGGAACTTCAGTGGGCCGTTGCCGCCGTGAGTGGCGCTGGCCCGATACTCTGAGAGCATCGAGGCAGGTGTCAGATTCAGCTCTGGACACCTGCCTCGATAAGCAACACCTGCCTCAACAGGCAGTTAATCGCTGTGCCGGCGCTTTCGAAGTGGCTCGCACCATGATCGGTTGCGGTCGCTATTGTGATTCCTCAACAGGAGGGCTCGGTACCGGAAACAAGGGGTCGCCAGCTTCGGGTGCAATTGCTGTGATTTCACACGCGAAAGCAAACGTTCGCCGGGATTGCTGTCCGTTTGGCGCGGTCACGACCAGGCTAACCCTTCCGGATGTTCCCGGAAGTTGGCACGAGACTTGTTGCACTGACATGCTTGTAGTCCCCTGAATCGATAGCGCAACCTCGGGTGTCGAGTTCCAAGAGTATGACATGCTGAAGCCGACACTGCGCGGAAAGACGTCGCAGTAGTATTCCAAGCCCTCTCTCACGCAGTCCATCACAGGTTCTGGTGGGGGTGTGTTTGCCGGAGGGCATTCAATCTCACAGCCCTCGCCTACGCCCTCGCCTACGCCTTCGTTCGGCGGAGACATCAAATAAATGGGATTCAGCAAGTCGTCACACTGGTGACCGTGAACGTTCGGGCATGCGGAAGCGGATTCAACTCCCAGAACGATAAGCGCAAGAAACGTAATCGCGAGTTTTCTCATTGGTACTTTTCACCTCGGTGGCGTGGCATGACACGGTTGACGTAACGGCGGGATTTGCTGCTGAGATGCAGCCCTTTTTTGCAGATAGGGTCTCATTTTGCTATAGCAACCCATATTGCGAGGCGTCGCGATCCTTCAATTGGCCGCCTCAAGTTCAATGACTGTCTGGCCAAAGCTAGCCTGTCCTTATGCGAACCTCGAAAATCTCAATCATTCGTATGCGTCCGCCCAAGCCACCTACCGCTTCCCCACTCGCCGTGCTGAGCCTCAGTTGCAGATCGGCGCCCAGCCCTCGATCGGCAGCAAGCTGTCGATGTCGCGGTTGCGCGTGGTCGGCAGTC
>NZ_JBILJQ010000020.1:0-66726 GCF_044377145.1 Aquimonas sp. | reverse complement strand
GCGAGCGCACATGCGCCCGCCATCGCCGCACCTCCGAACACGCCATCGACCGCTCCTCCGTTGGGGAAACCGGAGACGGTCGGGAGAATCAGGTCAGGAAGGTAGGTGAGGTGGGCGGACGCTTACGCTCCGCAGCTCAATCGCATGAGAAGTGATGTGGCTGGCTCAGCGCTCGCGACTCAAGCCCGCAGCGGTCAGGGCTTCCAGGTAGGCCGCAAACCGCTGCTCCTGTTCCAGGCCCAGGGTGTGCAGGGTCTGCCAGCTGAATATGCCGGTGTCATGACCGTCGTCGAAGCGCAGCAGCACGCCGTAGTGGCCGATCGGATCAATCGCGACAATCCCCACTTCGCGCTTCCCCGCCACCAGCACTTTCTGTCCGGGCCCGTGGCCCTGAACCTCCGCCGAGGGCGACTCCACCCGCAGGTACTCGCAGGGCAGTGAGAATCGCTGCCCATTGTCGAAGCTCACTTCAAGTACGCGCGAAGCCTGGTGCAGAACGATATCGATCGGGCGCGGGGCGGTCATTGGTTGAGGCTCCTGGAGCGTGAGTCAGTCGGCCGCAATGCTGCCAGCATCAGAACAGGCAACGCGCACCAGAGCAGCGAACGGAACAGCAGCCGCTGCGGGAACCGCAGTCGATGTGCGTCGAAGCGTTCAAAGTAGCGCAGCAGGCCGCGGTGTTTCTGGATCGCCACCCAGAGCGGGCGCCGGCGGCTCGACGTTCCCTTCAAGTGCACGACTCGCAGATGGGGTGCAAGACCGACCTGCCAGCCCGCTGCGCGCATTCGACGGCACAGGTCGAGGTCCTCGAAGTGCAGACGATAGCCCTCATCGAATCCGCCCACGTGTTCGAACGCGGCACGCGGCACCAGCATCAGGGCACCGGAGACGGCTTCGGCGTACTCAAGGGCGGACTCCATTGGGACTGCCACCGGCTCCAACGCGGCGCGACCCCGTCGAATCGCCTGCAGCAGCCGTTCAGGAGTCGGATCCCGCCGCCGCGAGGCTGGCTGCAGCTGGCCGTTGGCCTCCAACAGCTGTGCCCCCAGGATGCCGATCTGCGGATGGGCGGTGGCGATCTGGAGCAATTGCAGCAGATCGTCCGGCCCGGGAAAGCAGTCGGGATTCAGGAACAGCAGCCAGGGCGCTCGCGCCAGCCGCGCACCCTGATTGCAGGCGACAGCGAAGCCCGGATTGTCCCGGTTGCTTACAAGCAGCGCGAAGTCCTCGACGCCGGCTGGCTTGATCGCTGAACCGTTGTCGATGACGACCACTTCGAGTCTCAGCCCACGCTGGGCTGCCAGCGCAGCCACACAGCGCGGCAGTACATCGTTGCTGTTGTGGGTGACCAGGACCACGGACATCTCTGGCGGGAGTGATCCCGCCGGAGTGTCTGCTTGCGTGGGTGTCATCCGATCAGGCCTGGTCCAGCCAGGCAGGGGCGCGCTGACGGGCGAGCTCGAATGCATCGGGCCAGGCGCGCAATCCGGCGGCATACCCGCTCATGTATTCCCGGAAGCTTCGCGCGCCTTGTTCGGCGCTGATGCCCTCCGGCCATTCGGCAAAGCGTGCTGCCACTTCGCCAGTCAAGGCGCGTCCGTTGGCCTCGACCAGGCTGCGCACGTCGGCCGCCCAGTGCGGGGCAGCATTGGGGTGCTCTTCCATCGCGATCTGCAGGGCGCTGATGGTGCGCGCCCGGATGTCGAGCAGAAAGCCCTGCAGATAGTGGCCCGTGGCCGCTTCGTCCATCGCGGCGAGATCTTCGATCTGAGCGCAGGCAACGCGCAACCGGGCCTGCGGGTCACGGCTGCGCAGGTCAGGCGCAGTCAGCTGCAGCTGATCGATCAACACCTGGGCCAAGGCGGGGCGCTGCGGTTCGCGCATGAAGTTCTTGCGATCCGGTGCCTGTGGACGTCGGTGGCCGATCGCCATCGGCACCTCCATCTGCACAGCATCCGCATGCAGATTGCCGAGCAGCGCGGAGAACACACCGTCCTCTCCACGCCCGCGCGGCGGCACTGCCGGCATCAGGCGCGAGCCATCGTGCATGAAGGTGGTGTAGCCGGTGTGCTGGATCAGACGGAAGCTGTTTGCGCCGACCCAAACGGCAGGCCGCTTGATGGTGTCGAGGTAAGCGTTGCGGTCGGCCAGGAGTTGCTCGCGCACTGGGCCTCGCTCAAGCATCAGCCAGTTCAGACTCATGGCACAGGTATCGCCGCGGTGGCCCTGTGCAGTGGCGACAATGGTCGAATCCGCGCCAAGGCCGGGCAGCAAACTGGGTGCCAGCCCGGGAAGATCGTTCGAATTGATCTTCAACAGCGGAATAGTGGTGAGCACATTCGCCAGCGATCGCCCGCACAGCTGCGCGTGCAGGTCCAGTGGGTCGGACTCCAGCTCGGTGCCATTCTGCAAAGCCTGGTCGACGTTTCCGAAAATCCGCGAAGCACCCGCGGGCGCAGACAGTCGCAGGCCGGTCTGCCATTGCGGATGCAGGCGCAGCGGAAACAGGTGATCGTCATCCAGCACAACGCTGCGCTCGCCGGCCCCGAGCAAAGTCACCCAGTTGAGGCTGACGCCATAGGCGCCGTGGTAGCCGCCATCTGTGCCCGGGTCCAGCAGATAGCGCAAAGCGGAGGCCGACTGCGGAAGTTCGGACGCGAGCTCCTGCAGGTGTCGGCGCATGCGTGCGCAGTCGAAGTGGACGCTAGGGCAGCCACCGCTGGCGGCGGAAAATTCGCGCAGGGCAGCTGCGTTCTGGCCGTGGGCAGCGGGATCGCTGGATGAATCCACCAGCACGTAGCGATGGCCTGAGCGCCAGCGCTGCTCGTGCTCCGCCAAGGTCGCCAGCAGAGAACGCAGGGTCTGCGGCCGCTCCCGAGTCCGGATGAACACGGTGCGGAAGGGCGCGGGTGACGATGCTCTGCCGGCGTTCGAAAGCTCGGCAAGCCAGGTTTCTGCGCGCAGCATCAGGCCTCGCTCAACCAGGGAACCGAGTACTCCGCGCACCGCTGTTTCCTGGCCCTTCAGCCCCTCCAACTGGTTGCACACCTGCTGTACGTGATGGTCCAGGGGCTGAAACTGGCGGCAAAGATCCATGGCCTGCAGGACCTGCATCGTCATCACCGCGGTGCGGCCGCTGGTGGTTTCACGCAGTACGGCCTCGGTGGTGCCAAGTGGGTTTGCCGTGGCCGGAACCGTCGCATACAGGGGCGCTTGAGGGCTTGCCGGCAGCGCCGTTGAATAGTTCAGACTGTAGCCAGCGCCGAGATTCATGCATCGTCCTTGGGTTGAGAATTCAGAACCGCGAGTCGCGCTTCAGCCTGTGCCAGCGCGTGCTCCAGCTCGAGGATGCGCGCGCCGGCGGCGATGTTCTTGCGGATCTCATGGTTGTAGTGCGCATAGACGCTCTCGGCGTCGTCGCCGAACAGGGCCATGGCGGGCAGCTCCGGCAGGGATTGGTTCGTGCAGACCGCCATGTAGTACAGGGGCGGATACGCGAGTGCCGGAATCGCCCGGCCGTCGGCGTCAAGCGTGACAGCGGTGTAGCCGCTTCGACTCGCATCCAAGGTCCACATCGCGGACTGGAACAACAGCTTGTGAGCGTACAGTCGTACCTCGGTGAAGCTGTCCGCCAGCAGGCGCTCGAACTCGTCGCGGTAGAGCTCACGCACATGATGCTCGTTGCGGAAGTTCGGCAGGTCGGAGTAGTTGCGCTTGTCGGGCGTCGAAATCAGCAGTAGGCCGTCTGGCGCAAGCAGTCGACGGAATCCGGCCAGCATCTGCTGCTGCGCTTGCAGATGCTCCAGCGTCTCGAAGCTCAAGATCAGGTCGAAGCTCGCGGCCGGCAGGTGATCGAGCGCGGTCACATCAGCCTGCTCAAATCGAGCGCCGGAATCACCGTAGCGGTTGCGCGCATGCGTCACCGCCTCCTCTGACAGATCAACCCCCAACACCGAGCCGGCGTGGGGCGCGATCATCGCCGAACCATAGCCCTCGCCGCAGGCGGCATCCAGCACTCGCTTGCCAAGCACCAGGGGAAGCGCGAACGCGTAACGATGGTAGTGCTCGTACCAGATTTCGCGCACGCACTCGGGCGTGAATCGCTCGCCGGTGAAGTCCAGCGCAGGGGTGGGTGTCGTCATGGGTGTTCCATCAGTCGAACAGGCTGCCCTGCAGCGCAGTGGCGTCGGCGCATCCGGATGCCAGGGTGACGTAGCGCTGCAGGATGCGCGCTCGGAGGGGTTGCAAAGGGTCGTCCATGATGAACTGGGCGACCCGTCGGTTGTAGTCCGGATAGCGTGCCAACAGGCGCGCGAGGTTGCCCCCGCCGGGCGCCAGGCCCTCGGGGCCAAAGGACGCGCCGCCCTCGTGTGCGACGAAGGCATCGGCACACAACACATTGCGGTATCCGTGCCCCTCAGCGCGCAGACAGAAATCGTTCTCCTCGCCATAGCCGCGACCGAAGGTCGCAGCGTCGAAGCCGCCGATGCGATCCAGCGCTTCGCGTCGGATCGCCATCGCGAAACCCACGCCCGTAGGGAGCTGGGGGTACTCGCCATGGCAGGCCTCGCTACAGGCCTGAGCCCATCGATCAAGGTCGTCCGGGATCGGCCCAGGCCTGCAAAGATGCGGCAGTGAGCAGATCTCCGCATTGTTGGACCACGGGGTCGCAGTCGCGATGCGTGCGTCGCTGTCCAGACATTGACGAAGTCGATGCAGCCAGCCGGCGGCGGGCACGGTGTCGCTGTTCAACAGAACAACGTCCGTGCCTGCGGTCTCGTCGAAGGCGCGATTGACGTTTCCGACGAATCCGAGGTTGTGCTCTCGGCGCACCACGCGTGCCTTGAATCGCACTCGTGTCGCAAGTTCATTCAGCAGTTGGCGGACGTCGTCATCCGGCGAGGCGTCGTCGCAGAACAACACCGGCTGTGCAGCCGGGAGAGTGCGATCGAGCCCTGCAATCAAGCGCTGCAGAGCTTCCAGTGCCTTGAATACGGGCACGATGACCGTGCAATTCACGGGCTCACTCACTGCTCGGGGCTCGTCTGCAACCATCGGTGGGGGAGCCGCACGCTGCCGATTTCGCGGGTGGCGCCGCGCACTGTGAACGCGCGCTCGACGGTGTCAAACACGCGCAGACCTTCCGGGTCCATCGCGTGCAGGCGCATCACATAGCTTCCGGGCAGCAAGGCCGAGGCGTCCAACTCGAACGAGAAACCGAACCGCTGCTCGGCAAGCGGCTGCGCCACGACGCCGTCAATCTCCGCCACCTGACCATAGAGCGCGGTTCCGTCCGCTCGCAGAACGCCAAAACTGAACTGAGGGGCTCGGCCGTCCGGGCTGTGCAGCTCGCACCGGACCTGCATCAGTGCGCTGCGAGGCAGCTGGCGTGCGCCTTCGTCCTCACTATCGTTGACGCTGACCCGCACCAGCTTGAACTCGTTGCCGCGGTAGTCACGCTCCATCTGCGCCCCGTTTTCACGCGCGCTCTTGCGTTCGTGGAAGGCGAGGTAGTCCTGGCTCACCTCGAAGACATCTCCATAAGCCCGAGCGCGCCCCTCGCGCAACCAAAGCGCTTGCTTGCATAGTTTCTGGATGTGATACGTGGAATGGGAAACCAGCAGCAGGGTGCCCCCTCCCTCAAGGTAATCCTCGATCCAGCGGATGCACTTGCGCTGGAATGACTCATCGCCAACCGCCAGAACCTCGTCGGTGATCAGCAGCTGCGGCCTGACAGTGGCAATGATCGCAAACCCCAATCGCACCACCATGCCCGACGAGTAGTGTTTGACCGGCTCGTCGATGTAGCGGCCGATATCGGCAAACGCTTCAATCTCGGGCACGCGTGCGCTTATCTCACTACGCGACCACCCCATCAAGCCGGCGGCTATCGCGATGTTCTCGCGGCCGCTGCGCTCCTGCTCGAATCCGGCACCCAGCTCAAGCAGCGCACCGACCGTGGCGTTGCAGTCGACGCGACCTGCTGTGGGGGTCAATACACCTGCGATGAGTTTCAGTAGGGTCGACTTGCCGGCGCCGTTTTCTCCGATGATGCCGAGCGATTGGCCGGCGTGAACTTCGAAACTGATATCCGTCAGGACCGGGGTTCGCGCAATTGGCCGACCAAACAGTGCGCGCACAAGGGCTGAGGCGCGCGCACGCGGGCTGCTGTCAATGGGCCAGGCCTTGCCTAGGCCGTGCACTGCCAAGAGCGGCGCGCTCACGCGAACTCCTCAAGATAGGGTCGGAGTCGGCGGTAGAACAGCAGGCCTGCCATCGGCACGATCAAACCGCCCAACCAGGTTGAGATCTCGCTGCCCGGCAATGCTCCAAGGCCGGGAAGCAGAGCGCGCTGAGCGTCGATAACTCCAATGACCGGATTCAAGATCAGCCAAGGGGCCAAGGTGGTCGGAACAATATCGGCTGCGTAGATGATGGGGGTAAGGAAGAACCACAGCGTCATCAGGAGTCCAATCGCTTGTGCGAGGTCGCGGATGAACACCTGCAAGGTCGACAGAACAAGACCGATGCCGCACGCCATTGCCAAGAGCGGCAGCCAATGCAAGAGCGCGAATGGCAGCATCGCCCAGTCCAACTGCACGCCCCAGAGCGCCAGAATCAACAGTACGAGGGCATAGCCCACTCCATGCAACAAGAAGGACGTCAACACGGCCGCTAGAACAGGCATCCAGCGCGGCACTGCGACCTTATCGGCAAGTCCCGCGTGGTCGGTGATTCCTGTGCAGGCGCGCACCAGCGCTTCCGAGAAGGCGAACCAGGGCCAGAAGCCAAGCGCCAGGAAAACCAGGTAGTTGATGCCCGCGAGCCCGGGAACTCGGGCCTGCAGAATGTGGACGAAGACAAGATTGAACACCGCCAGCTGCAGAATTGGCGCCAGCAGGGCCCACGCGATTCCGAGCAAGTTTCCGGAGAACCGCTGCCGGAGGTCAAGCTTTACGAATAGAAGAATCACCCCAGTTCCTGTCTCTGGCAAACCTACCGTGCATCCCGAATCTCGCGGCAAGCGGGAAGGGTGAGCGCGAATGCAGCCACTTGAGCGAAGCTCGCCGGATCGATTGTCGCCACACCTGGGCAGGAAGCACCAGAGCCCCCACCATCAGACGGATTTCTGTCGGCGAACTCGTTGATCCTGGGCGAAGTCGGGATAGGCGAACCCTTGCGAAGCAACCCAATTGGCTCGCCCGCAGCAGCGCCAAGCGCTCCACACATCCACGCCAAACGTCCATCATCCATCAACGCAAAGCCTGGACTGGCGGACCAGTCCAGGCTCTGATTTGCGCTTTTGTGTTCCGCAAACTGAAATCTAGCGCTTGCCTGACTCCAGATATTGATCTCGAAGCGCGGGGAGCAGCTCTTCCTCAAGTTCGAGCGGACTCGACTCATAAGATGATGTGCGGCGCTTCATTTCTTCGGCACGGAAGGCCACCGCAAGCTGCTCGATCAACACATCCTTGACCTCTTCGAAGCTCGCGCTGCGAGCTTCGGTTTTGGCCGCGAGCATCGGCACGAAGTACATCCCTCGCTGCTTGAAAGGCACGCCCACCTCACCTACCGCTTTGCCGAGCAAGGACTTGGATAGTGTATCGTCGGGTGTCGGCACATCACTCAATTCATAGTCCGCAATGCGACCGCGATCTACTCCGTGGGACTCGGGTTCATCGGTATTCGCCAAAAAAACTTCGTTGAAATCCTCTCCCGCCTGCACTCGCTCGGCAAGCTGGATTGCCAGGTCTCTCGCTTCTTGTTCGCCACGCTTCTGCACGGAGAGCGCGATGTATCGGATCTCACCCAGGGCCGGAATCTTGTGCTGTGAACGGTTGACCAGGTATTTTTCGCGCGCCGCGGTCTCCAAGTCAGGCAGTTGGATCGAATCGCGGATTTCGGCGATTCTCTGCTCGGCCAACAGGCGTCGCTCAATGGCCAGTAGTCGTTCCTTCAAGAAGGGCACTTCCGTGCCGGCCTCTCTCGCGTCCGCTGCCAGAGCCTTGGTCCGTATGATATTCATCACCAGACGGGTCAAGAGCTGATCCTCTTGGGCCAGCGAGGCGCGTTCCGTTTCGGGCACCTCGCTCATCGCCGCGTGAAACTCTCCCGCGGTGACCTCAATTTCGCCTTGGCGGGCAATCACGCGCTCCAAACCCGCTGTCGCGGGCTCAGCGGCCGTGGCGATAGCCGCCGAACCCAGTGCGAAGACCGAGACCAATCCGAAAGATATCCAGCTGCGAACACTCCCAATCGCGCCGCGGTTTGCTTGGGAATTGTTGCCTGCGTGTTGGTGGTTGAACAGTTGGAAGAACATTGCCACGGTCACCCGCGGAAGTTGCTGAGGAAGCTGCACCGAGCGCTTGGACACAGCGACTGCCCCTGTAGGATGGAGTCAGGCCCACCCGCCTGGATGATATTCAAGAAGTACGAACGGCCCGGGATGACGCGGCACTGCCCTGCGACTGCATCAGTGGTGAAGATCCGCTTCTCGATTTTCCCGCTGAAGAACATGCGGCAGCTTGCATCGAGGGTGGGTTCATCCGCGAGCACGTTCGCGTTGCTACTTGGACTGCGAAAATCGCCCGAGCACTCGCTGATGGTGAGGTAGAAACCCTCATACCCCGTTCCGAGCGCTCCGTCAGGAGCGACAAAGTAGTTCATATTTTCGACTTGCCGCGCAACAAACGGCATGCTGATGAATTGCTTTTGGTCCAACGGAACTCGCGGCGAGACGTTGACCGGCGGGTACTGCGCGGATCCGCCCAACTGCTGCCAAGTAAGACCACTGTTCAGCCAACCGCTGGGATTGAATAGAAAGGTCCCGCCGTTACGAATGCAGTTGGCGGGTTGGGGATTCGTGCCGGCGACGACATCGATCAGGCTGGTGCGCTGGATCCGGCCGCCCGCGCCGAAGCACGTCAAGCCGACGCTTGCGGGGAGACTGCCGGCGGCTGGGACGCTGGTGAATCTAAGGCCAGCGGCCGGAACATTGCCCGTGCCGTTGAGGGTCTGGAGTCCGGACCAGCCCGACAGCTCAACGGGGCCGTTGGCCACACAGACTTCGGCATTGGCCGTGGACCAGTTGACGTAGAAGGTCTGCCCTACTGCAATACTGGGGCGTGCGGCGCCTTCGGGGGTTGGAGCCGTCAACAGAAACTGCGGCATGGTTGGCGCCGTTCCCCCACTCAGGGCCAAGCCGTCGCAGGTATTGTCGTTGTTGGCGTCCACGCAGCGGAGCCGCACATTGCCCGCTGCATCGAGCGATTGCTCAGCGCCGGCGAGCAATGGCACCACATGCAGCGGCGTTTCGACGCCGGCTTTTCTCAGCTCAAGGTTCTGGGCGTGCGCCAGTGGCGCGGCAAGTGCTAGAAAACTCAATAGACAGGGAATTCGTTTCGAAACGCTCATGATCGGTACCTCCATGGATGCTCAAGTTTGTGCATAGGGGTTGCTGCTTCGCGCAGCACGGCCTGTTGAAAAGCGAGTCCTGTTTGTCGAGCTGATCGCCCTGACGCCTACTTTCGGACCACCGAATTCTACGACATGCCAGCCCAAAGGATCGGGTGGTTTCCACATTGTCCGGGTTTGCTGAGCGGGCGGTCAGCGGGCGGTCACAAACTTGGCGCGGCGATCGTAGACAGCAAAAAAGCGGGGGCGATCAAGTCGCCCCCGCTTCGGATTGCAGCTTTAGAGCAGAAGCAGCTTACAGCGCCGAGCCACCGCTGGTCACCAGGGTGCGGAAGTTCGGGCAAGCAGCGACGGTCTGCGCACCGGTGTTGGGATCAACAATGGTGGTGGTGCAGCCCGGCACGAAGCCGTTCTGGCTGACGGTCTCGGTGTAGACGCCAGCGGCGCGGCTACCACGGTGACGCCAGGTACCGGAGTAGTTCGCCAGCGCCGAGCCACCCTGCAGACGTGCAACTTCCAGAGCCCAGAAGCCGGTCGCCGGCAGACCGAACAGGCGGGTGCCCGTCTTGGTCTGGCCGCTCGCCAGGATCGGACCGTCCAGCAGGTAGTTGCCGCGGCTGTTGCCAAGGTTGTTCGGGTCGGTTGCCGTGTCAACGCCCAGACGGATGTTGGCCCAGCCAGCGGTGACGCCGGTGTTCAGATTGCGGGCGTAACGCGAACCCAGAATCTGCGACGCCGTGTTGGTTGCGCCTTCGCCAGTGTTCGCCTGGTTGAAGCTGATCACCTGAGCCTCGTAGCACAGGCTCGGGCCAGCAGTCGGAGCGCTGCCCGGGGGCAGCGGCGAGAAGTCGATCACTTCTTCGCCGGGACCGGTCAGCGGACCTTCTTCGCGATTCCAGAACGACAGCGTAATCGGCTCGCACGAGCCCAGGGTGTCGTACACGCGGCCGTCCAAGGTGGTGTCGGTCCAGTCGGTGAACGGACGCAGGGCCTGCAGCACGGTGTGGTTGCGGGTCGCCAGCGTGCTGCCGGGGACAAAGGTCGCGCGATCGATGTGATTACGCTTGGTCGGGAAGGTGACCACCCACTCGGAGTTCGCACCCAGAGCTGCGTCAGCCACGAACTCGTTCAGCAGGTTGCGGTACATGAACAGCGCCGACACAGCGGAAGCCTCGCGACCAGCCGGGAAGCCCATCACGACCGACTGGCCGTTGATGAACACTTCGCTGTCGACGCCGCCGTCAGCGCGGTTGGCGGCCGAGACGAGTGACGGGTTCACCGAGTCCGGGCGAACGTGCAACGTGTTCCAAAGGCCACTGGCGGCAGTGCCCTGCTGACGGTAGAAGCCGTCAATGGCGTCCGCGTTGTAGCTCAGGTTCGTGCCGCGTGCACCGTTGACGATGGACACGCCGCCGAACAGACCACCGGACGGCGGGGTCATGTCGACGTTGGCGCCGGTCGCGGTCCACACGCCCGTGCTGGCCCAAGCGCCACGCACAGCGGCGCAGTTGCTCGGAACGCCGGCAGCGGTGTGCTTGATGGCGGAACGCAGGGTGCGAGCGATCGGCGCACCAGCGCTGGTCTCAATGATCAGGTCAGCGGCATCACCGTTGTTCAGCACGTTGCCCATTTCGATGATCTCGAAATGACCTTCGCGGGTACGGTCGAGACCCTGCGGGCCGTCGTCCTTGCGGTTGGCGGCGTACTGGAAGTTACGGAAATCAACCGAGCCGGCAGGCGTGGTGCCCTGCGCCGGGCGATTGACCAGGTCCGGCACGGTGCAGGACGTGTCGGTCGTGGCCAGCACGCCGGGACCGTTGGCATTGCCCAGGTCGGTGATCTGACCAGTCCAGACGTCGAACGGCGACAGGTACAGGTTGAAGTCCAGGACTTCCTGCGAGTTGCGGCCTTCCAGGAAGCGGACCTTGACGGCCTTGGTCTGGTCGGTGGTGTTGACAACAGAGACCAGGGTGGCCTGGTTGTTGTTAACGGTGTAGTACGGGTAGATCAGAACCTGGCCGAGGCCATCGGCGTTCAGGTACATGCGCGACTGCGCATTGGCCAGCGAAGCGATGCCAGCGACGCCAACGAGTGCGGCTACGAGGGCGCTGGACAGCGAGGTGGTCTTCATGAACTCACTCCTAAAGTTGTTTCTTCCACAGGGCTTTTGGCAGGGCGTTGTTGTGTGCAAATCCTTTCAGGGGCCTGCCATCCCCGATCGGCCAAAGTCACACGCCCGAGGAAAGTACTTGATGCCATCGGTGATGGCAAGCGCTTTCCTCGAACGTCACGGGACATGGTACCACGCCCCCTCAATCATCAGCCACTTCTCACGGACCCAGGTTGCCGTGACAACCGCGCCGGCGCCGGGAACGACCACTTCGATGTCAAGGCGGATGACCACGTCGCAGGTCTGCTCGTCCGCGCACTCCTTCCTGTCGACCGCAGCGGACAACCAGCGGATCGGTCGGTTGCGCATGTCATCGATGTACTTCTCGCGGTCGGTGATGGCCCGAAAGCCAGGGCTGAGGTAGTCCCAGGATTGCTCGGCCTCGCGCAGGATCAGGTGGTCCCAGCGTGCTTTCGCGCGCGCCTCCAGGCTCGTCGAGTCTTCGACGTCCTTGGCTGAGCCAGCTGCGCCCGACCTGACATCACCCTGAGTTTTGCAGCCCAGCAGGGCGACGGACAGGATGGCAGCCCAAGCCAGCCAGGCCAGTGTCCGCAGCAAGTGCGGCTTCGGTCGCCGGGTTTCGTCGATCATCGTGTGCATGGGCATTCCTTTATTCAGTTTCTGCTGGTACGGGGCGAAGCGGCTCGATGCCGCGGAACTGGCGAAGGTACTCATCGGTGATGCGGCGCGCCTCGCCCGGGTTGCTGACGACCCGAGGAGTAATCAGCACGATCAGCTCTTGCCTATCCGACCCGGTGGTGTGCTGGCCGAACAGAGCTCCGAAGACCGGTATCCGGCTGATGAAGGGGAGACCGGTTTTGCCGTTACGGTCGGTCTGCTTGATCAGCCCTCCGAGAATCAGGGTCTCGCCCGATTGCACGGCCACTTCGGTGCTGAGGGTCTTGTTGTTGATCGGCGGGTTAGTACCCGCGGGCGCGGCGCCCGGGCTGCTGTCTTCCTGCTCGATCTCCATGAACACCAAACCGCCGGGATTCACGCGAGGGGTGACCGTGAGGGTGACGCCCGTCTGCAGGAACTGGGTGAACGAGTTCTGCGTCGTACCCGTGCCCACACCCGCGCCAGGAAGCCCCCCGATGGATACGCTCTGGATCGGGATCTGGACGCCGACATTGACGGTAGCGCTCTTGTTGTTCAGCACCATCACTGACGGCGCCGACAAGACCTCGGTGCGGGTCACACTGTCGAGTAAATCCATGATGCCCTGGATGCTACGACCGGCGATGAAATTCCAGTTGCTGGCGCCGTCGACGATGGAGGCCCGCTGAGAGCTGAAACTGTTGCGGGTGGTTGCGATGCCGCGCAAACCGCCATCAGTAGTGATGGCGTTCTCCACAAACCAGTTGACGCCATAGTTGAGCTCATCGTTCAAGGTGACATCCACCACCCGCGCTTCGATATGCACCTGAAGAGGGATCTGGTCGAGCCGCTCGATCACGCGCCGGATCGACTCCCACTGCTGGCTGGTCGCTTTGACCAGAAGCTGGTTGTTTTCCTCGATCGCAGACACACGCACATTCTCTTCGGAGCCCAGCGCAATCCCACCTGCCGCGTCGACGACCGGCCCGGAAGGCAAGCCGCCGCCGCCTTCCGATGCCGGGCCGCCACTGAACGAGGTTGCGGCGGCGCCGGTATCGGCAGGTGCCGGCTCAGCGTTGTTGTCGAATCGCGGCTGTTCGCCACGGCCCAGCGTGCTGGCGCGCACCGGCTCCAAACCTGGAGCAACCGAGCCGCCCTGCGCGGATGCACTCTGACGCGCTTGCCCGCCAAAGATCTCGCCCAGAGTTCCAGCGAGGTCCGTGGCCTTGACGTTTTTCACGTCGTAGACGTACAGGCGCGAACCCGACTGGCTGCCGCCCTCGTCCAGACGCTCGATCCACTCTTTGGCTTGATCGAGATATCGAGGCTGCGGGGTGATCACGATGATCGAGTTGACGCCTTCCAGCGCGATGAAACGGAACATGCCCGCCAACGGCGTGCCGGAGCCCTCACCGAACACTTTCTCAAGCTCTCCGACGACCTTCTGCGCCTCGGCCTGCTCCAGCCGGAAGGTGCCGACCGACATCCCGGCCAACCAGTCGACATCGAAGATCTCGATAGTCTGGATGTAATTGGCGAGCTCAGCCGAGGTGCCGGCAAGCACGATCATGTTGCGAGCCGGGTCGACGCTGAGAATGCCCTCCGGTTTGGCGTAGGGCTTGATCAGCTTTTCCATCTCTACCGCAGCGATGTACTGCAAGGGCACCACACGAACTTCGTAGCCACGTGCGCCGCCAGCGGCGCCAGCACGCGGGGTCAGATTGCCTGGCACAGCCTGTGCGACAGGCAGGATCGTATAGCGTCCGTCCTGCCATACCGCAGTCGCATTGTTCCACCGCAGCAGCATTTCCAGTATGGACAGGGCCTGGTCGCCACGCAGTGGCTTTGCCGTAGAGAAGGTCACCGTGCCCTGCACGCCCGGAGCGATGACGTAGTTCTCCTGCAGGAAGTCACCGAGGATCGCCTTGACTACAGCGTGCAGAGACTCGCCTTCGAAGTTGAAGGTCACTTCACCAGTGGCGCCGGCCCCGGCTGGGCCTCGCCCTGCGAGGTCGCGGTTGATGAAGCTGCCGGTGCCGAGGCGAGTGTCGCTGCCCGTGTCTGCATCTGCGTCCGTGTCAGCGGATGCCGTCGAACTATCGTTCAGCCCGGCTGGCAGTGGCGCAGTTGTCGCTGGCTGTTGGGCCATGCGATCGGACTGGCTGACGAGCGGCGGATAGCTGGGCGACCCTCCGGTGGTGGCGCAGCCGCTGGCGAAGACTAGGCTCGCAAGTGCGAGCAGGCCGAGTACGCGTTGGGTCACGCTGGATGCTCCTGATGCGAAGGCGCCGCGAGCGACACACTCCGGGCGTAGGGACGGCACAAGAGCACCATCACTGGTCAAAGGTTCCCGCATTGGGTTCGATTCCTGGTAGTTACTGGCGGGCACGTTCGGACTCCTCGCGCATCTGGCGGCGACGCTCCTCGATTCGGCGCCGGATCAATTCGGCGCGGGCCTCGGGGCTGTCCACCGCCACGGGCTGTCCATCGGCACCCACGGCTGGAGCAGCATCGGGAGCAGGCATCGGCTCGGCGATCGCCGTGGGGGGCTGACCGCCGGCACCGTCGAACACGCGAAGTTCGAGCGACTTGCTGCCGCCCGGCCCTTCGAACACCGCCATCCGTGGCTGCAGGTCCGTCAAGCGCCAGCCGGCCAGTTCGGCCTTCAGCTCCGCCCCGACGGCAACGGACTGGCTGGTGTTGCTGGCGGCGTGGAACACGATGGCGATCTTTCGCTCACCGCCCAGAATCACGCTGGTCAGAACGGCGTCCATTGCGGTGGGCGCAGGAGGTGGGACAACACCCGAGGAATCCGCCGACTGCACCGGTGGCAACGGGCGACGGTCGTGGTTGAACAAGGGCCGGTCGCCGATGCCGGCGTAGCTGCCCTGCCCTTCAAGCCGGCTGACCGCCTGCTCCAGATTGATCTGCGGCAGCTCGGGCACCAGCGAAGGATCGTCGCCGAGCACGCTGTGCCGGCCACCGAGGCCAGTGACGGCCGCCAAGGCGAACAGGCCGCTCCATGCGGCCAAGGCAGCGAGGCCTGCTGTCATAAGAATCTGCGATCGACTCGCCATCAGCTTCCTCCCTGCGGACGCAGATAGCCGTGCACGTTGAACGAGACATCCACGTAGCCAACGAACACCTCACCGCCCGGCTCCGACGGGGTTCGGCGAGCGACGATATTGAGCTCGCTCAGGAACAGCTGTGGACTGCCGCTTTCGAGCTCATGGATGATCGGGTACAGGTGCTCCAGCTCACAGCGCAGGCGGACCTGCACCGTCACGCGTTCGAAGGCCTCGGCCTCGCGCCCTCGCATCGGTTGACTGTTGATGACCAGACAACGCTCGGGCTGGCCCTGACGCTCGATCAAGCTTTGAATGCGCATGATCAACGCCGGCGCAGCAAGATCGAAGGTGGGGTCGGTCAGAAAGCCCGGGTTGTTGGATTCGAACGCACGCACTTCGGCCAGCCGAGCCTCGATCTCGGGACGCTGCGCGGCATTCGCGCGCATGCGCTGCTCCTGCGAACGCTCCTCGATGAAATCGGCGCGCGCGGCCAGCAGCGGCTCGACAAACCACCAGTGCACGAACAGCAGATACAACAGCAGCAGCAGCGCCGCGAGCAGCCCCAGCGCGAGCCCGCGGCTGTGCTTGGGATTCACCAGAGCACTCACGGCTTCACCTCGGCCGGGGGGCCGTAGTTCACCGTGATGGTGACGCGATCACGCGCCACCCGCGGATCCGGCTGGATCGATCCGTTGAGCGCAGCGTCGCGCAACAGTGGCGACTCCTGCAGAAATCCGACCAGGCGGGTCGCCTGGGCGCTGAATCCGGTGATGCTGACCTGATTGTCGCTGACCGACAGGCGTTCGAGGAAAGTGTCATCCGGCAGGGTGCGGGTGATCTCGCTCAGCAGCTGCAGCATGGAGGCTTGGGTCTGCTTTTGCACGGCGAGAAAATTGGCGGCGGCGGCAGCGTCTTCCAGCTGCTTGCGCAGCGCGACCACGACCCGCGCGTTCTCGCGCTGCACCTCCACTTCAGCCTGCATGGATGCTACTGCGCCGAGCCGATTCTCTGTCACCTGACCCATGCCGAACAGCACCAGCAACACGCTGACCGCGAACAGGCTGGACTGAATGATCGGATGCGCACGCGGCATGCTGGCCCGCGCGCTCGGCGGAAGCAGGTTCACGCCCAGGCGGGATCCGTGCGTATCCACTACGTCGACCGCCGACAGCCCCGCCGCAATCGAGCCCAACTGGTTCAATTCGGTGTCGAGCACCGGTTTCGGCACCACCAGCAGCTCAACCTGAACCTGTTTGGCACCAGGGTCCTGGCGCAGGATACGGCTATCGAAGTAGACCTGATCGGCCTTGAATGGCGTTTGCCGGTCGAGCTCGAAGCCAAGCACCGCATCGAGATTCTCGAGCGCTGCGGCCGGCAGGCTGAGCGTCCGTCGCAGCAGGCGTGAAGCGGGCAGCATCAGCACCCGGCGCTGACCGCGGCGCGAGTCATCCAGCCCACGCTCAAGCAACTGCGCCCACTCTTCACGTTCACCTGCAGCGAGCAGCATGAGTGGCCGGCGCAGGCCGCCGCGCTCGGCGCTGACGGCAAAATTCTCGCCATCGGCCTGCAGTACCACGCATGCATCTTCGACTGTCAGCACTTCGCGCCAGCGCAGCGGAAGGAAGGACAGCAGTTCGCCCGTCCACCAACGCCAGAAGCGCGGCAACGGGGTCTGTGCGAAACGCGACCGCAGTCGCGCCAGCACTGGATTGAGGGCGTCCGCCAGTGTCATGCGCCAGCTTCAGGTAGGAGTGAACGGAAGGAGTTTCGGCCTCAGAGCGCGGTGCCATCCTGCCAACGAAGCACGCTGAATGCCCGGCCCGATATGCCAGAACCTCCGAGTCGAAGAGTCACCCGAAGTTCCGTCCAGGCGCCATTCGGGAGAGTCGCGCGGCTTTCAATACTATACGTCCCGGTGCCCCCCTCCGCCACGAGCGGGGTGCCATCGGGCAAGGCGGGCGATGGCGTGCCCAGGCCTGGCCTCCATGCATAACGCAGCTGGAGGATGGTGTCTGCGACTTCCTGATTGATGTTCGCCATGCTGCGTATGACTTCGATCGGTGCGAACGCAAGGTTGGGCACCGCTTGGCCCGAGTAGACCGTGAGGGCGGGCGCCACACGCTGGTACAGCTCGTAGGACACCCCCATCACTTGCTGCAGCTCGGCAGGGATGTCGAAGGGTGCGTCCTTGGCACCGTAGGCGAATCCCTCGGCCGCATAGTCGCTGTCTTCGGCGCCATTGGGCATACGCAGATCATCGCCATCGCGCCAGTCAATGATCGCCTCGGCAATCGCTGTCGCCTGCATCGTGTCCAGGCCCGCGCCCACGAACAGGTTCGTGAAAGTCTGCGCCTCGGCTGCATTCAGATCGATCAGACCGGACTCATCCGTCACCCGGATCTCGATCTCGGCATCGCCAAATCGGGTCGCATAGGGTCGCCCATCGGGGATCCAGCGCAAGGTCGGATCCGGCAGCGACAAGGCCCAGGCGGCCTGATTGATGCCAGCTTCGGCGGCATAGCGGGCTTGGGTGGTGTCCAGCAAATGGCGCGCCTGCAGCGCTTCGGTGCGCGAAATCAGGGCGAAGCTCCCCAGCAACAGGGTCAGCAGCGCCAGCATCCACAGCACGAACACCAGAGCCACACCTCTGGAACCGCGGCCCAGCTGAAATCCGGCGGCGCTCATTGCGTTGGCTTCTGCGGTGAGTCGCTTTCGCGGTCGCTACGCGGGCGTCGGCTCGGCTGGCCGTTGTAGAAGCCTCCCACCACACCCGTGGATCCCGCCATTACCGGGATCTCAAGCTCGGCCCAGCGCTGCGGACGATCCCGCGGAAACTCAGCAACCAGGCGCACCATCATCGGCAGGAACTGCGGGTTGTCCCACTCGCGCAGCCAGTCGGTGGCTTCTCCGTTCTCATCGACGGTGCGGTACTCGAAGCGCGCACTCGCGAGCCCATCGAGCACCAGCACCGGAGGACGCTCGCCAGCGCTGCCGGAATCGCTGTCATAACCGTTGAGCAAGGCATGACTGAACTCGATCCGTTGGCCCTTGGCGCTGCGGCTGATCGAGATGATCTGCACGTGCGGACCGCCACGCGCGAGATGACCCGGCATGGGCGCCACGAATTTCATCTGGGTGTCGTCACCCTCGAATACATAGACCATGCCGAGGTCGTCGCTGCGCTCAAAAGGCAGGGCCATCGCCTGTGAAAGTTGCTGCCGCAGAAACTGCTGGGCGATGCGCACGCTGTCGGTGCGCGTGACCAGCGCTTCGCCGCTGCGCACAGCGCGCACGCTGGTCGACAAGGCCGCCATCGCGCCCAATACCATCAAGGCCAGCAGCGAGACCGCCACCAGAATCTCGATCAGGGTGAAACCGCGGCTGCGTGCCCGGCTCATGGCGAGCTCATCGGTACGTTCGGATCCGGCGTCATCGCGCGCAGGGTCGAGAACTTCATGTCGCGTCGCTTCGAGCCCACTGCCCAGCTGAGAGTCAGCTCAAGTCGATACAGCTGCACCGCCAGCATGCCGGGCGTCAGCGGACTGTCAGTCTGCAGATCCGCTTCATACGGGCTGACATCTAGTTCCCAGCGATAGTCGCCGTCCAGCCTGCCGCTGGTGCGGCCGGGCTGCAGGCGCTCGCCGACGCCGCTGGTGTCCAGCAACGACTGGGCGAGCAGGGCGGCATGGGTTTGCTCGGCAGCGACCCGGGTCTGCTTGAGCGCGCTGGTGGCGATCTGCATGCACA
The DNA here is from genome assembly GCF_044377145.1 of Aquimonas sp. NCBI lineage: Bacteria > Pseudomonadati > Pseudomonadota > Gammaproteobacteria > Lysobacterales > Lysobacteraceae > Aquimonas > Aquimonas sp. Next base: position 47,730 of record NZ_JBILJQ010000020.1, on the reverse strand, counting down.
GGCCGATCGCCACCGCGAAGATGGCCAGCGCAAGCACCACCTCGATCAAGGTGAAGCCCCGTTGCATTGGTGGCTTAGCGCTTGCCGGGTTCACGCAGAGTGACCTCGCCGGTCAGCCAGTTGATGTCGATGCGCCAGACGGTCTCGCCGCGCGCCAGCTCGATGTTGCCGCCGGTGGATGAGCCATCGGGGAAGAAACGGATACCTGCTTCGCCACGACTGATCTGCTCCTGCTGCGCGGTTTCAATCGCGAGAACGAGCTGGTCGGGCAGGGTCTGGGTCGGCCGCCCTGCCGCGCGGTAGGACTTGTCGTCGACGTTCAACATCAAGACCTGTTCTTCGCGCTTCACGATCGCCTGGCCACGCGTGTAGCGGAGCGCGGCGACCAGATCACGACTGGCGCCACGGATCTGCTGGCCGGCAAGGCCCATCCCCATCGCACCGGCGACGACGGCCATGGCGATGCCCATCAGCGCGACCACCACCAGTATCTCGATCAGGGTGAACCCGCGCATGCGCATGGTGTCAGGCTGCTCCTTCGCCAGTGCGCGTGCACATGCTCAGTCGGTGTTCTTGATGTCGCGATTGACGCTGTCGCCGCCAGGCTTGCCGTCCTTGCCGAGGCTGACGAGGCTGTAGCCCGCATCGCCTTCACCGCTGGCGGAGTACTGGAAATCCTTACCCCACTGGTCCTTGATGTCGGCGTCCTTGGCGTACGGTCCCAGCCACGTGTTGGAGCCGGAGGGCTGACGGATCAGGTCGGACAGACTGCTCGGCAGGTTGCCATTGTCGAGCTGGTACTGCTCGATCTTGCCGGTCAGGGTCTGGATCTGGGTGCGGGTCAATGAGGCCTTGGCGCGGTCCTGCCCACCGAAGACCTGGTTGGCCACCAGACCTGCGATGACCGCGATCAGGGCCACCACGATCAGGATTTCGATCAGGCTGAAACCGGTCTGGCGAAGGCTGCGCAGGCGACGGGCGTTGCTGGCATTCATAGAGTTCATCCCACGGTGTTGGTGAGTTCAAAGATCGGAATCAGGATCGCCATCATGATCACGGCGACCGCCACGGCCATCAGGACGGTGATCACAGGGACCAGCGCCGACAGCAGACGTTCAACGGTATTGCGGACTTCGACATCGAAAGTATCGGCGACCTTGCCCAGCATGGTGTCCAGCTCGCCCGATTCTTCGCCGACGCTGATCATCTGCAGGGCCAGACGCGGAAACAACTTGCTGCGCGCCAGCGCCACCGACAGACCGCCGCCGGTCTTCACCTCCTCGGCGGCCACGCCCACCGCCTGCGACAGCGCCGTGTTCGACAGCACATTGCGGGCGATTGCCAGGGCAGTCAGCAGCGGCACACCGTTGTGCACCAGGGTAGCGAGCGTGCGTGCCAGGCGTGCGGTATCGAGCTTGGCAGCAAGCACACCGAACATGCCACGGCGCAGCAGCCAGCCGTCGAACGCGAGCTTGTTGGCGGGATCGGCCAGTGCGCGCGAGAACATCCAGGCTGCCACGCCGATCACGCCGAGTATCAGCCACCACCAACTTTGCACGACCAGACCCAGCCACATGATCAGCGAGGTCAGCCAAGGCACTTCCGCGCCCATGTCCTCGAACAGCGGCATGAACTGCGGCACCACGTAGCCCACCAGCAAGCCCAGCGCGCCAACCACCATCAGGATCAGGATGGCCGGATAGATCATCGCGTTGATCACGCTTTCCTTCAGCGCCTTGCTGCGCTCGAGGTAGTCAGCGAGACGCTTCAGCGTGTCGTCGAGCGAGCCGCCGATTTCGCCGGCGCGCACCATGTTGATGTACAAGCGCGAGAACACGCCGTGTTGATGCTCCAGCGCCTGCGACAGCGGCGTGCCGCCGCGCACCGCCTCGCGAACACGGTCAATGACCTTGCGCGCCTGCTCGGATTCTGGAAGGTCCAGCAGGATCTGCAGCGCGCGGTCCAGCGGCTGCCCGGCGCCCAGCAAGGTCGCCAGTTGCTGGGTGAACTGCAGCACCTGGGTCGCGCCCATCGGCGAACGCTGAAACAGCGCGCCCAGACCCCGGCCCGCCGCCTCGTCGGCCGGCTGCGCCTTCAGCGGAATGTTGCCCGCGTCCTGCAGCTTGGCGATCACCTCGTCGGCCGACGCGGCCTCCATGATGCCGTCGAGCGCTTCACCGGCGGGGCTTAGGGCTTTGTAGCGGAATTGGGGCATGGGTTAGAGCCGAGATTCGGGATTCGGGATTCGGGATTCGTCAAAGCCGGGCTCTGCAAGACCCTGCCTTGCGCTGCGGTTACTGGTCCAGAGCATGTCGGGAGCCCAACTGGCTGGAGCGCTGCCGCGCCGCTCTAGCGAATCCCGAATCCCCAATCCCGAATCCCGGCTCTCCATCACCCCTCCTGCGTCACCCGCAGGACCTCCTCGATCGTGGTCACGCCCTGCATCGCTTTTACCAGGCCGTCTTCGTACATGGTGCGCATGCCGTTGTCGCGCGCGGCCTGTTCGATCACACCCATGTCGGCGTGCTGCATCACCAGCCGCCGCAGCGGATCGTTCATGACCAGAAACTCCATGATGGTGGTGCGGCCGAAGTAGCCCGAGGGTGAGGCCGGCGAGGCGACGGGGCGGTACAGCTGGATCGGGTCGGCGTCGCTGAAGCGGCGCAGTTGGAACTCGTTGATCACTTCGGGCATCGCCGCATAGGCCTCGCGGTGCCCGGCATCCAGCCGGCGCACCAGACGCTGGGCCAGGATGCCGTTGACGGTCGAGGTCAGCAGGTAGTCCTCCACCCCCATGTCGAGCAAACGGGTGATGCCGCCTGCAGCGTTGTTGGTGTGCAGGGTCGACAGCACCAGATGACCGGTCAGCGCCGACTGGATCGCGATCTTCGCGGTTTCCAGATCGCGCATTTCGCCGATCATGATGACGTCCGGATCCTGGCGGACAATCGAGCGCAGCGCGTGCGAGAAATCGAGGCCGATCTGCGGCTTGGCCTGGATCTGGTTGATGCCCTCGATCTGGTACTCGACCGGATCTTCGACCGTGATGATCTTCAGATCCGGCCGGTTGAGCTTGGACAGCGCGGTGTACAGCGTGGTGGTCTTGCCCGAGCCGGTCGGGCCGGTCACCAGCAGGATGCCGTGCGGCAGCTCCAGCACCTTCATGAACTTGTCGAGGAAGTTGTCGGTGAAGCCGAGCTTGTGGAAGTCGAACACGATCGATTCGCGGTCGAGGATACGCATCACCACCGACTCGCCGTGCGCGGTCGGCACGGTCGATACGCGCAAGTCGAGCTCCTTGCCCTGCACGCGCAGCATGATGCGACCGTCCTGCGGCAGGCGACGCTCGGCGATGTTGAGCTTGGCCATTATCTTGATGCGCGAGATCACCGCCGCGGTGCTCGACGAAGGCGGCGATTCGACTTCGTGCAGCACGCCGTCGATGCGGTAGCGCACCTTCAGCCGGCTCTCGAAGGGTTCAATGTGGATATCGGATGCGCGGCCTTCGACCGCGCGCTGGATGACCAGGTTCACCAGCCGGATCACCGGCGCCTCGGAGGCGAGATCGCGCAGGTGCTCGACATCGTCCTCGCTGCGCACATCGCCGTCGGCGAGGTTCTCGACAATCGTGCCCATTGCCGATCGGCCGGCGCCGTAGTAGCGCTCGATCAGATCATCGATTTCCGAGCGCAGGCCAACGTGGAGTCTGACCTCTTTGCTGGTGGCCAGTTTGACCGCATCGACCAGGTACGCATCCTGCGGATCCGCGGTCAGCAGGTCGATATGCGTCTCGGATTCGCCGATCGGGCACAGGTGCTGCTGCTTGAGGAAACGCAGCGACAGCTGCACGTTCGGCGGCGGCGCATCCGGGCAGTCCTTGACTGAGACCAGCGGCAGGCCCAGCACTTCGGCGCTGGCTTCGGCCACATCTCGCTCGGATGCCAGACCAATGCGGGTGATCAGACCGATCAAGCTACCGCCCGACTCCTCCAGCAGGCGCTTGGCGCGGACCAGATCGGCCTCCTTCAGGCGGCCGCGCGCGAGCAGGGCCTCGCTGATGCGGGTCTCCAGCGCCAGCACGGCCTCGTCGGGTGTTTCGACGGGCGTTTCGGCGGCGGGAGCATTGTCAGCCAGCACTGCGTTCAAGCGGATCGCCTCGGACGGTCGTAGATGGAGCGGACGGCCGACAAGGATAACCCCGAACTCCGGCCACGCGCCGCGCAGGTCGCGAGGCGGGGCTCAGACTGTCGGTGGCTCCGGAGGTTCCCGGGTGAACTCGACCAGTTCCTGCAGGAAGGCGCTGTTCAGGGCGATCCACAGCACGATCGGGATCACAGGTGGCAGGACGAGGTAGCCGAACTGGTAGCCGAGGCCGATCACATCGGTGGCGATGCCGGCCTGCTGAAGCGCAGCCTGACCAAGCGGGCCGGCACGGAACTGCAGGAGATACAGCGCGTCGAACACCGCCCCCCAGCTGATCACCAGCCACAGCACCGGCACTCCGACCGCAAACTGCTTCAAGACCTGCCGACCCGTGATCGGCGCCGCCATCACCAGGCCGGCGAACAAGGGCAGGCACCATGCGTAGACCATCGGCGTCGAGGTCAGGATCAGCTGACCGATGCGACCGCTGGAATCGGCCTCGGTCAGCAGACGCGTCACCACTTCGAAGTTCTGCCCTTCCTGCTCGATCAGTTCGATGGTCTGCGGCAGGATTTGCACCAGCACCGCGCCGGCGATCTTCGCCACCGGCCACAGAATCGGGTTGATCAGCAGCGCCCACAGGAAGAAGCACGACGGCAGCCACAGGGTGGCGGCGAGAATGAAGCGTCGCAGCGGAGAGAGGCTCATCAGGCCACCCATGCGCGGGCGTTGCGGAACAGACGCAGCCAAGGCGAATCCTCACCCCAGCCCGATGGGTGCCAGCTCATCTGCACGCTGCGGAACACCCGCTCGGGGTGCGGCATCATCAAGCTGACCCGGCCGTCGGCACTGGTCAGGCCGGTGATGCCGTCCGGCGTGCCGTTCGGATTGGCCGGGTAGGCGCTGGCGATCGCACCGCCGGGCTGCACAAAGCGCATCGCCACCAGTGCCCGCGCCTGCTCGGCCGCTGACGCAAACACCGCGCGACCTTCGCCGTGGCTGACCACGATCGGCAGCTGCGAGCCAGCCATTCCGGCCAGCAGAATCGAGGGCGACTCCTGCACTTCGACCAGCGTCAGCCGCGCCTCGTACTGCTCGGACAGATTGCGCTGAAAGCGCGGCCAGGCCTCGGCGCCGGGTACCAGATCCTTCAGCTGGGCAAGCATCTGGCAGCCGTTGCAGACGCCCAGCGCGAACGTGTCGCGGCGGCCGAAGAATTCGGCGAAGGCTGCGCGCAGGCGCTCGTGTTCGAGGATCGAAGTCGCCCAGCCGCGGCCAGCGCCGAGCACATCGCCGTAGCTGAAGCCGCCGCAGGCCGCCAGACCGCGGAACGAGGCGAGGTCGCCGCCAGCTTCGAGCAGATCGCTCATGTGCACATCGACCGCTTCGAAGCCGGCACGGGTGAATGCGGCGGCCATTTCGATCTGGCCGTTGACACCCTGCTCGCGCAGGATCGCCACCCGCGGACGGGCGCCCGAGTTGACGTAGGGCGCGGCGATGTCGTCCGCGGCATCGAAGCTCAGCACGGCCTCCAGCGGCGCAGCATTGAAATCGCTGGCGGCTGCGCGCTCGGCCTCGGCGCAGCCGGGCTCATCGCGGCGCAGCTGGATCGCGTGGCTGGTCGACCACCAGGCCTCGAACAGCTCCTGCCAGCTCCATTCGGCCAGCAGATCTTCGCCATCGAGCACCCGCACCCGCGGCTGCCGGCTGGGGCGCCCGATACGCTGGGCGCAGTGGATCAGGCCGTGGCGCTCAACCAGATCAGCGAAGCTCGCACGGTCTTCGGTGCGGATCTGCACCACAGCGCCCAGTTCCTCGTTGAACAGCGCCGGCAGCGCGGCCTCGGTCCAACCTTCGAGCTGCAGCTGCAGACCACAGTGCGCAGCGAATGCCATTTCACAGGCGGCGGCGAATGCGCCACCGTCTGAACGATCGTGGTAAGCGAGGATCAAGCCTTCGGCGCGGGCGGCCTGAATCAGCTCGAAGAACTCGCGCAAGGTCTCGGCGTCCTCGATATCCGGACTGGCACCGCCGAAGCGCTCGAAGCACTGGGCCAGGATCGAGCCGCCCATGCGCTGCTTGCCGGCGCCAAGGCCGATCAGCCACAGCTCGCTGTCGCCCTGATCGGTCGCCAACACGGGCGTCAGGGTTGCGCGCACGTCTTCCACGCGGGCGAACGCCGTCACCACCAGCGACACCGGCGAGACCACCGACAGCGCCTGATCCTGATGCTGCCAGCGCGCCTGCATCGACAGCGAATCCTTGCCGACCGGAATGCCGATGCCAAGCTCCGGACACAGCTGCATGCCGACCGCCTTGACCGCCTCGAACAGCAGCGCGTCTTCACCGGCATGCGAGGCCGCGGCCATCCAGTTGGCCGACAGCTTCACCTCTTTGAGCGAGGCCACCGGCGCGGCAGCGAGATTGGTCAAGGCTTCACCGACCGCCATCCGCGCGGAGGCAGCTGCGTCGATCAAGGCCAGCGGGCTGCGCTCGCCGAGCGCCATCGCCTCGCCGGTGTAGCCGCTGAAATCCGCCAGGGTGACCGCGCAATCGGCCAGCGGCAGTTGCCACGGCCCGACCATCTGATCGCGCGCTGACAGCCCGCCGACCGTGCGGTCGCCGATCGTCACCAGAAACTGCTTGGCGCCGACGCTCGGGTGCGATAGCACGCGCAGACCGGCTTCGCGCAGATCGACAGCGGCCGGATCGAGGCGCGGCCAACTGGTGGCACGCGGCACTTCGGTGTCGCGCAGCATTTTCGGCGCCTTGCCGAACAGCAGATCCATCGGGATATCGATCACCGCCTCGGCCGTGCCGGTGACGGCCAACGCCTGCGGCCGTGAGTCGAGCACCCGCAGATGGCGCGCCGCGGTGACCCGGCCGATCACGCCGTACGGGCAGCGCTCGCGCCGGCACAGGGCCTCGAATTCTTCAAGCTGCTCGGCAGCGATACCCAACGCGTAGCGCTCCTGCGCCTCGTTGCACCACAGCTGCATCGGTGACAGGCCGGGATCGTCGGAGGGCACTTGGGCGAGGTCGATATCGCCGCCGGCCTCGGAATCATTCAGCAACTCGGGCACCGCATTCGACAGCCCGCCGGCGCCGACATCGTGGGCGGACAGAATCGGATTGCCGTCGCCGAGCAGCCAGCAGCGGTCGATGACTTCCTGACAGCGGCGCTCCATCTCGGGGTTGTCGCGCTGCACCGAGGCGAAGTCCAAGTCCTCGGTGCTCTGCCCCGAGGCCACCGATGACGCAGCGCCGCCACCCAGACCGATCAGCATGCCCGGTCCGCCGAGGATCACCACCGCATCGCCGGGGCGCAGACGGCGCTTCTCGACCTGATCGCGCTCGATGCTGCCGACGCCGCCGGCCAGCATGATCGGCTTGTCGTAGCCGCGCCACAGGCCGGGCTCGGCGGTCGGCAGCTCGAAGCTGCGGAAGTAGCCGGTCAAGGCCGGGCGGCCGAATTCATTGTTGAACGCGGCAGCGCCGAGCGGGCCATCGCGCATGATTTCGAAGGCCGAGGCCATGCGCGGGTTGAGCGGACGCTCCTGCTCCCACGGCCGGGTCAGGCCGGGGATGCGCAGATGCGACACCGTGAAGCCGGTCAGCCCGGCCTTGGGCTTGCCGCCGCGGCCGGTCGCGCCCTCGTCGCGGATCTCGCCGCCGGAGCCGGTGGCCGCGCCGGGGAACGGCGAGATCGCAGTCGGATGGTTGTGCGTCTCGACCTTGATCGCGAATGCAGACGGCGCCAGCGCCCGCTCGACGTACTCGCCGTCCGGCCCGGCCGCGAAACGACGCGCCTCGAAGCCTTCAACCACGGCTGCGTTGTCTTTGTAGGCCGACAGGGTCAGCTGCGGCGACACACGCTGGGTGTTGCGGATCATGCCGAACAGGCTGATCGGCTGATCCTCGCCGTCGATCCGGTACTGCGCATTGAAGATCTTGTGCCGGCAGTGCTCGGAGTTGGCCTGCGCGAACATCATCAGCTCGGCGTCCGAGGGCTGTCGCTGCAGAGCGCCGTAGCGGTCGCGCAGGTAGTCGATCTCGTCGGACGAGAGCGCCAGGCCAAGCTCGGTGTTGGCCTGCGCCAACGCGGCGGTGTCGATGCGCGCAGCGCGCGCTGGCGTGCCGGCGGCGAACAGGCCCGACAACGCGCGTCCGTCCTCGACCAGGGCCTGAGTCATCGGATCGTGCAGCAGCACGGCGAGGCCTGCGACCTGCGAAAGCGCCGCAGTCAGCTGGTAGGCCAGACCGCGCTCGACGCGCTGCACCGGCAGGCCGGCACCGCGCAGGATCTCAGTGGCCTTGGTCGACCACGGCGAGCGAGTGCCCAGCCGCGGCAGCACCCACGGTGCCTGCGGCTGTGGCGCTGACTGTCCGGGCGCCGCTTCCAGAATGCGGCCGAGCTGCGCCGAGTGTTCCGCCGTGAGGCTGGCGCCGGGCTCCAGCTCAATGAAGTACAGCCAGCGGGTGGCCTGCGGGCCCAGGCCGGGCGCAAGCGTTTCGACCCGGGCGCTGAGCGCCTTCAGCCGGAAAGACGAAAGGGCCGCCTGGCCCTCGAACACGATCATGCTGACCTTGTCACGCGCACAGGGCGCGGGGGACGGGGCGCGCATTCTAAGCGAATCATCACCGCCCTGCCCCGCGGCAGCCCGCATCTGCGCTGATTCGGCGAGGTTGCGCGGGGCCGAGGTTTCCTATCGCCACCGTGGGTTCTCGGCTAGTCTTGACGGCCGTCCACGCCCTGCCGACCGCCATGCCGCACCGTCCCGTTCCGACCAGCCAACGCCTTGAACAGGTCCGCTATGAGATCCGCGGCGAGCTGGCCCGACGAGCCCGGGAGCTGGAGCAGGCCGGGCGCAAGCTGTTCAAGTTGAACATCGGCAATCCCGGCGCGTTCGGCCTGCATGCACCTGCGCATATCCAGCAGGCGATCGCCGAGCATATTGCCGACAGCGATCCCTACTGCCACCAGCAGGGCCTGCCGGAGGCGCGCGAAGCCGTCGCCGGTCTGCACCAGCGCCGCGGCAGCCATGGCGTCACCGCCGATGACGTGTTCCTCGGCAACGGCGTCAGTGAGCTTATTGATATCGCCCTGCGCGCCCTGCTGAACCCGGGCGAAGAGGTCTTGCTGCCCAGCCCCGACTATCCGCTGTGGAGCGCCGCGACCCTGCTCAACGGCGGCAACCCGCGCTACTACCACTGCCGCCCGGAGCACGGATTCCTGCCCGACCCGGAGCAGATGGAATCGCTGATCACTGCGCGCACCCGTGCGCTGGTGGTGATCAACCCGAACAACCCGACCGGCGCGGTCTATCCGCGCGAGTTGCTGCAGCAGATCGTGGAGATTGCCGAACGTCACCGGCTGGTGTTGATGGTCGATGAGATCTACGACGGGCTGCTGTACGACGAGGCCGAGTTCGTGCCGCTGGCACCGCTGGCCGGCGAGGTGCCCTGCCTGTCCTTCGGCGGGCTGTCGAAGGTGCACCGCAGCTGCGGCTTCCGCGCCGGTTGGGTGGTGCTGTCCGGACACCGCGGTCGTCTGGCCGAGTACCACCACGCCTTCGACCTGCTCGGCGCACTGCGTCTGTGTGCGAACGTGCCGGCGCAGTGGGCGATTCCCGCGGCCATCAACGGCCCCGATACGGTGACCGCACTGACCGCCGCCGGCGGCCGTCTGCAGCAGTCGCGGCAGGCGATCATCGACGCCTGCGCGCGCAGCTCGCGGCTGTCGCTGGTCGCGCCGATGGGCTCGATGTTCGCCTTCCCCGGCGTGGATTCGCGTGACCTGCCCGGCTTCGACGACTACCGCTTCGCGCTGGAACTGCTGGAACAGGACGGCGTGCTGATCGTGCCCGGCTCCAGCTTCAATGTTGCCTACCGCAACCATTTCCGCGTCACCCTGCTGCCGCTCGCCGAAGACATCGCCGAGGTGTTCCTGAGAATCGAGGGCGCACTCGAACGCAATGCGCAGGAGATCAAGCGTGCGGTGGCCTGAGCAGGTGGCGGCATGAGCGAACTCTGAAATGAGCGCGCGACGTTTTCTCGCCCTCGGCGACTCCTACACCATCGGCGAAGCAGTGGCCGAATCCGGACGCTGGCCGCTGCAGCTGGTCGCGCGTCTGAACGCACATGGCCGGGCTTTCGACCCGCCCGAGATCATCGCCACCACCGGCTGGACCACCGACGAGCTGGCCGCGGCGATGGATGGCAAGTATCCGGTCGGCACGCGCGCCGACTTCGACCTGGTGAGCCTGCTGATCGGGGTCAACAACCAGTACCGCGGCCGCGCGCTCGACGAGTACCGCGAGCAGTTCGTCGCCCTGCTTGAACGCGCGTTGGCGCTGGCCGGCGACGACCCCCAGCGGGTGATCGTGCTGGCCATTCCCGACTGGGGCGTGACGCCGTTTGGCGCCAAGAGCGGCCGCGACACCGCACAGATCGCCCGCGAGCTCGATGCCTTCAACGCTGCCGCCGCCGAGATCGCGCAGGCGCGCAACGTACGCTTCGTCGACACCAGCGCGGTATCCCGCGAGCGCGGCAGTGCGTGGGTGGCCGAGGATGGCCTGCATCCGAGCGGTGCGCTCTACGCCGCCTGGGCTGAAGCCGCCGAGATCGGACTGCTCGGCCCATAGGGTGGGCCCCGGCCCACCGTGGCCGCCACGCTCGCCTCGGTTCCAGTTGCCGAAAGCGAAGCGCACCCACCTTCGATCGGGCCGGCGTAGTGCCCGCGCCGTCACCCCCAATACCCTCGACAGCGGGCAGCCGCTGGCGGACGGCGTGTGCCCGGGCGCGTTCCGGGACGCGTCGCTTTTGCCCATTGACTGGCGAGGGAGGCTCCATGGCAACGGCCAATGTTGACACCGTCAACCTGCCCGCGTAGCGTGGTTGACGCTGTCAACTTGGCAGCGCTACCCCAGGTGCCTCGTGGCCGGATTCCCACTCGCTGCCGTGCTCAGCCTCGCTTTGCTGTACCCCTCAATCGGTGTCGCCGGAAGCACTGACTCCTCCCCCTCGGGCCCTGTTTCGCTGCGCGTGGAGGTCATCGGCTTTGGTGCCGGCGGCGAAGTCGGCTGTGGCCTGTATCGGCAGGCCGCAGGATTTCCCACCGACCCGGCGGCGGCCGTGCAGACGCTTTGGCAGCCGGCCCGCGGCGATCGCGTGACCTGCGAGTTCAAGGATCTGCCGCCGGGCAGCTATGCCGTGACCGCCTCGCACGACACCAATGGCAACCGGATCGTCGACACCAATCTGTTCGGCATGCCCAAGGAAGCCTGGGGCGTGTCCGGTGGCGTGCGCCCGCGCCTGCGCGCTCCGCGCTTCGATGAAGCCCGCATCGAGACCCCGGCCAGCGGCGAGCTGCGACTCGAAGTGAGGGTGCAATGAGCGCGCCGGGGCTTGAACGCTGGCGCGGGCGCTGGGCCGTGGTGACCGGCGCCTCCAGCGGGCTCGGACAGGCTCTGGCGCACGGGCTGGGCAGTGCGGGGATGCATCTCGTGCTGTGCGGCCGCGATCCACAGCGACTGCAGGAGACCGCGCTCGCGATCGAGCAGCAGTCGAAGGTGCAGTGCCGCACCGTCCGCCTCGATCTCAGCCGCCCCGACGCCTGCGATCGGCTGCTGGCCGAGTGCGAGCCACTGGACGTGCGGGTGCTGGTAGCGGCGGCTGGCTTCGGCAGCAGCGGCCCGCTGCTGGATCAGCCCCTGCGCGAACAGCTGGAGCAGGTGCAGGTGAACTGCGCGAGCGTGCTCCATCTCGCCCATGCCTTCGGCCGCTGCTTTCGCGCCCAGGGCGATGGCGCGCTGCTCCTCTTCAGCTCGATCGTGGCCTTCCAGGGCGTGCCCGGCAGCACCACGTATGCCGCCAGCAAAGCCTTCGTCCAGAGCCTCGCCGAGGGCCTTGCGGCTGAACTCGCGGGCAGCGGCGTCGGCGTGCTGGCGGCAGCGCCGGGGCCGGTGGCCACGCGCTTCGGCGCGCGGGCCGGGCTGGGCATGGCGGGCGCCGCCGAGCCCGAGGCGCTGGTCGACCCCTTGCTGCGCGCTCTTGGGCGCAGCGGCACCGTCCGCCCGGGCGCCCTGTCAAAGCTGCTGGGCTACTCGCTGGCGATGCTGCCGCGGCCGCTGCGGGTGCGTCTGATGCAGCGGATCATGGGCGGGATGATTGCCGCCGGCCGACCGGCGGGGGTGCAGTCGTGACCTCGACCCTGCAATCGCCGATCATGCTCGACCCACCCGGCCCGGAGTTCCTGCATGCGTTCTGCCTCAGCCGATCTCAAGGAGGCCTGCGTCGAAGCGGCGCACCAGGTCATCAGCGAGCAGGGTCTGGAGCAGCTCAGCCTGCGCGAGATCGCACGCCGCCTGAAGGTGTCGCATCAGGCGCCATACAAGCACTTTCCCAGCCGCGATCACCTGCTGGCGGAAGTGATCCGTCGCTCCTTTCAGCGCTTCGCCCAGCATCTGGATGCGCGCCCCAAGCAGACAGTCGCGCACGAGGATCTGTCCGAGCTGGGCCGGGCCTACCTGGAGTTCGCGCTGCGGCATCCGCTGGAGTACCGGCTGATGTTCGGTACACCCTGGCCCAGCGTCACCGAGCACCCGGAACTGCTGCGCGAAGCCCGTCACTCGTTTCGCCTGCTGCTGGAGGCGATTCGACGACTGCGCGCGGGCACAGCGGCGACCGAGAAGGACATCGAGCTGGACGCGCTGTATGTGTGGACGGCGATGCACGGCGTGGCCAGCGCCTTGAACTCGGACGTGCTGCCCAAGCTGGAACTGCTGCCGGAAACCCTGGCCCAAGCGGTGCCGCATGCGATGGCGCGTGTCAGCGCAGCGCTGGGCGTGCCCGAGGATGTTCGCCTGCCGATCGAACTGGGCGGCGCGCCACTGCGCTGAGCCAGCGCATCGCTGCCTGGCTGCTCGGCGCAGCCGGGCTCGGTCTGTCCGCGCTGGTCGGCGCCGCCGAGCCCGCTCCCGCACAAGCCCCGACGCAGCCATCAGCGGACGAACGGCCACCACGCGTGCTTTCGGTCACCCGCGCACGGGTCAACCTCAGCGGGCTGTGGACCTTCTACCAGCACACCCGGCAGGTGCTGAAGGATCTGCCGACCCAGCCGGGACTGCTGGCGCACGACGTCCGCCTGCGCCGACTCGGCACGCACGCCTGGACCTACACGCTGTGGCTCGACTACGAGAGCCTGGTGGAATTCAGGACCGGGTTCACCCATACCCGCGCCGTGATGCGCGCGAGCCGGACGCTGGAGGGCGCGGACTTCTGGCTGTACGCCTGTCCGCACGACTACCTGCCGAGCGGCTGGGAAGCCATCGACCAGGTCATCGCCGGCACCACTGCGTGCACGCCGCTGCCGCCGCGCAGCTCGGCCTATCGCCCGTGGACGCCGGCCGTCGCCGGCACCGCCGGCGACGACGGCTGAGCTACAGCGCGGCCTCGTCCGCCAGAAGGCGCCTGCGGCCGCAGGCATCCACCTCAGACCCAAACCTTTGCGCATCCGCGCCGAAGGCCGCACGCGTGCGGCTTCGTACCCACCAGGAGAGTTCGCAATGATCCACCCGAAAGCACTCAGCACCGCTGCAGTTGTCGCATTGGCCGCCGCAATGCCCGCTACAACCGCACATGCGCAGGGCAGCATCGGCGTCGCCGCGCTGCAGGAGCCCCGATTCATCGGCAGCGCGAGCGACCGCACCGGGCCAGTCCCCCTGCTCGACATCGAGCGTTCGCGCTGGCTTGCCAAGACCCTTCGCGGCGCTCCGGAGTTCGGCGCCTACCTGCTGCGCCGCGAGGGCTTCGAACTCGCCGCGATCGCCTCGATCGATCGCGGCCGCAAGGCCGAAGACTCGGCGCTGCTGTCGGCGTTGGGCGGTGAGGACATCGATCCCTTTCTCTCGTTCGGACTGGTCGCAAGCCACAGCGGCCGGATCGGCCCTGCGCCCTACGAAGTCCTGATCCGGCCCCTGCAGCGCACCGGCGACTCGGACGGTTTGACCGTCGCCGTTCGCGGCAGCATCGGCATCGCCGAGCTCGGTCCTTTCGCCGCGCTCGCGCACGCCCAGGTGATGTGGGCCGATGCGGACGCGCAGCAACTCGATTTCTCGCCTCCTCACCCGGCGAACGTGCAGCCGGCCAGCGGCCCGCTCACGCCCGCCTTCACCGCACGCAGCGGCGTCCGTGAACGCCGCGTCGGTCTGTCCGCGCAGTACCAGCTGAGCCCGCGACTGCGGCTGGTGGCGCAGTGGGAGCGTCGCCAGCTGGCCTCAGGACTGCTGAGCTCGGGGCTGGTCGAGCAGCGCACGGCCTCAGCACTCACCGCGGGCTTCACGTTCCTGTTTTGAACCCGACCCAGCCGGCGATGGCGAATCAGCGCAAGCATCCGCAGGCTGTTCGCTACCACCCGCGGAGCCCGGCGGGCTCCGCGGTGCGGCTCATTGCCGCACCGGCACCTGCACTTGTCCCCTGCGCGCCTGCCAGCGCAGCAGCGCGCGCAGCATCAGCGGCAGCACGGTCAATGACAGCCAGGCCGAGGCCAGCAGGCCGCCGATCATCGCCCAGGCCAGCGGCGGCCACAGGGTGGAGTCTGACCACACCAGCGGCAGCAGCCCGACCACGGTGGTGGCGGTGGTGAGCAGAATCGGGCGGATGCGGCGATCCAGCGCCTGCAGCACGGCCGCATCCGGCGAGGCGCCCTCGGCCAGCGCGTCATCCGCCGCCGACAGCAGCAGAATCGAATTGTTCACGGTGATGCCGATCAGGGCGAACACGCCCTGCAGCGGCTGGAAGCCAAACGCCAGCCCGGCCAGCAGCAGAGCCGGGAACACGCCGGCCAGGGCGAAGGGCAGCGAGGCCAGCACCAGGCCGACCCGACTCATCGAGTTGAACTGCAGCAGCAGGAAGAACAGGAAGGCCATCGCCCCCAGCGGCAGCGCGCGCACCACGGCGTCGTTGGCCTTGCCGGCGTTCTCGGCCTCGCCGCCGAAGCGGATCTCGGTGCCAGCGGGCAGCGCCTGCGTCGCGAGCGCCTCGCGCAGCGCATCGAGCACACCGCCGAAGCCGAAACCCGGCTGCAGCTCGGAGGACACGCTGGCGACCTGCATCAGGTCACGTCGCTCGACCGCGCCGGGTTGCAGGGCGAGACCGAGCGAGGCGATCTGCGCCAGCGGCAGACCGGCGGCGCCGACCGGCAGGCCCAGCAGCGCACCGCTGTCGGTGCGCTGGTCGGGCGCCAGATGCAGACGGATCGGCACCGGCTCTTCGCCACCGCGATAGGTCGCCACCGCCCAGCCCTGAGTGCTGGCCGCGAGCGCGGCGGCCAGCGCCGCCTGCCCCATGTCGACACTTTCGCCCGCGCCGAGGCTGCGCTGCACCTGCAGGGCCGGCACGCCCTGTCCCAGGCTGTGGCGCACCGCGCGGCTGCCCTCGATGTCGCGCAGCAGGCCGGTCACCTGCTCGACCGCCTGCACCAGCTGAGCGCGGTCGGGATGGAACACCAGGATCTCGATCGGCGCCGCCGCCGGCGGCCCCTGGCGCAGGATGACCGGCACCACGTCGACGCCCGGCAGCGCATCGGACGACCAGCGGGCGATCCGCTCCAGCAGCGCGCGGTTGTGTTCGAGGCCCGCCGTCTCGACCAGCAGGCGCGCCCGCGAGGGGTCGCGCGGCGAGCGCTGCAGGTTGTAGTAGAAGGTCGGGCCAGCAAACCCCACGTAGCGCTGGATCGAGCCCACCTGCGCATCGCTGCGCAGGAAGGCCTCGATCTGCGCCGAAACCTCGTCGGTACGGTCCGGGTGGCTGGCATCGGGCAGCTGCACTTCAACCAGCAGTGCCGCGCGATCTGCGTCGGGAAAGAACTGCTGCTGCAGCAAGGGGAAACTGGCCAGCGAGCCGAACACCAGCACGCCGCCGAGCAGCAGCGAGCGCCGCGGATGCCGCCGGTGCAGCTCCACAACGCGGCCGCACAGACGAATGGCCCAGCGCTCGAGCACTCCGTTGGCGGCTGGCGTCGCGGGCGCCTCGGCACGCAGCAGTCGCAGCGCGAGCAGCGGCGTCACCAGAACCGCGAACACATAGCTCACCGCGAGGCTCAGGGTGATCGCGATCGGGATGCCGCGGGTGAAGTCGGCGGTGTTGCCGCTGGACAGCAGCAGCGGGAGAAAGGCCGCGATCGTGGTGCCGGTAGCCGACAGCAGCGGCATCGCCAGTTCGCGGACGGCCTCCTGCATCGCCTGCACGCGCGGCTGGCCGGCATCAAGCCGGCGCTGGATGCTTTCAACGACGACGATCGCGTTGTCGACCAGGATGCCGAGTGCGACCACCATGCCGATCACCGCGATCTGCTGCAGGACGCCCCCGCCCATGGCGTACAGGGCCAGGGTGCTGGCGGTAACCATCGGCAGGATGGCCGCAACCACCAGCGCCGGACGCAGGCCCATGGCGACGATCAGCACGGCCAGGATCAGGCCCATCGCGGTCAGCAGACTGCTGAGTAGGCTGCCGAGGCGGTCTTCGGTGAATTGGGGCTGGTAGAACACTTCGCGCACCTGCAGCGGCGCCAGCGCCGGCCGCATGCGCTCGACTTCGGCGCGCAGGGCTGCGCCCAGACGCAGCACGTCGACCGCTTCGCGCGCAGCCCGCACTTCCACCGCCACCATAGGCGCACCATCGACATAGGCGCGCTGGGCGCTGGGCATGGCGGTTCGGCGTTCGATGCGGGCGAGGCTGCCCAGCGGCAGGACGCTTCCGTCCGCGAGCGTCAGCGGCAGTTGCGCGAGATCAGGGATCGCATCGAGGCCGCCGTCCAGCGACAGCGGCAGGCTGCGCCCCTCGGCGCTGAGCGCGCCCAGCCGCGCGGGCTCGCTGCGCGCCTGCACCGCGCGAGCGACGTCCTCGATGCGCAGGCCGAGGCCGCGCAGCTCGGCACGGTCCAGGTGGAGCGCGATCGATTCACCGGGGTCGCCGGACAGGCGCGCGCTGGCGACTCCATCGATCTGGGCCAGCCGATCGCGCAGGCGCTGCGCGGCGGTGCGCCGCGCCACCGGATCATCGCCGCCGAAGATGCCGTAGACGGCGAGCTCGGCGCCGACGATGCGGTCGTCGAGCTGGACCCGCTGGGTTTCAGCCGGCAGCTCGGACTGCGCCCGCGCGAGGGCTTCGCGCACCCGCGTCCACACGCTCTCGGTGTCGTAGATATCGTCGCGCAGCTGCACCGAGATCACCACCGCATCCTGGCGCGCGGTGGTGCGGATCTCGTCGATGCCCTCGATCTGTGCGAGTTGGCGCTCGATCGGAGGTGCCACCCGCCGTGCCAGTGTGTCGGCACCCGCGCCCGGCAGCACCGCGGTGACGATGCCGCCGCGATAGGGAAACGACGGATCCTCCTGCTTGGGCATCTGACCGAGCGCCAACACACCGGCTAATCCAAGGATCGTCGCCAGCGCCAGGATCAGGCGGTCGCGCTGCAGCGCGGCCAGCAGCCCGTTCATGGCAGCACCCGTACGCGATCGCCGGCGCGCAGCGAGCTTGAACCCTCGGTCACCAGGGGCGCACCGACAGCCAGCGCGCCGGCCACGGCGGGGTCGACCAGCGCGATCTCGCCGAGCAGCAGCTGTGGCTCGACTTCGACTGCGCGTGTGCGATCACCCTCCAGCGACAGCACGTGCACCGGCGGCACGCCGCCGGTCGCGCGCAGGGCCGACAGCGGAACCGCCACACCCGCTGGCGCGGCGAGCGGCAGCTGCACTTCGACCGGTTCGCCGGCTGCGAGCGCGGCACCGTCCACCGCGTCGTGCACGAGCTCGAAGCGCAGCCGCACCAGCCCCGCCGCGCCCGCGCCCTGTACAGCGGCCTGGCCCGGATGCCCGGCCAACACCGCTGCGTGGGTGCGGCCATCGAGTGCGACAAGCCCTACCCGAAGGCCTGGCGCGAGGCCCTGCGCGATGCGCGGCGGCAGCGCCAGTTCGAACTCCAGGCCGGCGTCGCCGGCCAGCTCGATCACCGGCTGACCGGCTGCGACGAACTCGCCGGGCTCCGCCAGCACCCGCACCACCCGACCTGGACCGGCGGCACGCAGGGTCTGCTCGCCGACATTGGCGGCGGCGCCTCGGCCCTGCGCGCGCTGGCGCGCGAGGCTCGCTTCCAGACTGTCCATCTGGCTGCGGGCGGCATCCAGCGCTTCCTGAGCGACGAGGCCACGCGCGCGCAGCGCGGCGGCTCGGGCGTGGTCGTCGCGGGCCTTGTCCAGCTGCGCCTGGATCGCGCGCACCTCGGCATCGGCCGCGGCCTGCGCGGGTTCGACGTTTGGATTGCGCAGTTGCAGCAGCACGTCGCCGGCCTGCACGGGCTGGCCCAGCGCGGCGCGCTCAATCAGTTGCCCGGAAATCTGCGGGGCCAACAGGCTGCGTTCGCGGGCGCGCAGCTGGGCGGGGAAGCTGAGCTGGATAGTTTCCGGCGCCGGGGCGACCGCGGCGGTGCGCACCGACAGCGGGACGGTCGCCGGGGCGGCGGGCGTGGGCGGCTGCGCGCCGCAGGCCGCGAGCAGCAGCGTCAGCGGAGCGAAGAGGAACGGGGGCGGGCGGTGCATGTGCGGCTCCTGAGGTGCGCAGACGCGAACCCATGCAGGGGCTTTGCGAAGGCGGGTCGAACGATGTTTCCACCGTAAAGATTGAACTTTACGGTGTCAAGATGTTCAGATGGGCCGCTATGAGCACACCCCGCCTCCCCGCCCGCGCCCGTTTCCACCACGGCGACCTGCACCGCGCCCTGATCGAAGCGGCCCGCGGCCTGCTCGAACGTGAGGGCGTGGAGGGCCTCAGCCTGCGCAAGCTGGCGCAGGCCGCGGGCGTTTCGCACGCAGCGCCCTATCACCACTTCAAGGATCGCTCCGCCCTGCTGGCGGCGCTGGCGGAAGAGGATTTCCACGCGCTGGCCGCCTGCACCGCCGCTGCCGCGGACAGCGCCGGCCCCGATCCCTTTGATCGGCTTGCCGCCAGCGGCGCCGCCTACATCGGTTTCGCGATCGCCCATCCGGCCAGCTTCGCGCTGATGTTCCGACCCGAACTGACGCAGCCGGAAACCAACCCCTGCGTGGACAGCGCAGGCGACACCGCGTTTGCCCAGCTCACCCGCACCGTGGCCGACTGCCTTGGCCCGCAGGCGGCGCCGGAGCGGCAGCAGGACGTGGTGCTCAGCGCCTGGGCCTGCGTGCACGGTGCGGCGGCGCTGTGGCTGGACGGCCCGCTGTCACGCCACAAGTCCGAACAACCGCTGCAGCCTGAGGCCATGGCGACCCGCATCACTCGCAGCTTCTCGGAAATGCTGCGCGAGCAGGTGCGAGCCGAAGCCCGCGAAAGTCCCACGCGCGATCCGTAAGGCGGGGGCTTGGTCTACCAAGATCCAATCCGGTATCGCCGTTGAATGTCCACAGGACGCGCCAACGGCAGGCGTCGACATCAGACCTGAAACCTGGCGCACTCTCGCCTGCCAAGCTGTCGGCTTTGCATGGCCGGGTTGCGCCGACACCCGCGCGAGCGACAAACGCGCTGTCGGAGGGAGCTCGAACAGCTGGCTTCAGATCCGCGGCAGAACCCTGGACTCGCGAGGTCCGCCAACAGAGGCAGACCAACGCCTGCATCCTTCGGGCGCGCTGTACGCCGGCTGGGCCGAACAGGCTGAGCACGCGCTGCTGGCCTGAGTGCTTCAGTTCGATGGAGCACAGACGCCGGCCTTGCCGCCGCGCAGCCTGCGGGTCGGTGGCTGAAGGTGCAGCCATCGCCCGCCCAAGGAATTCGCCATGAACCGCACGACCGTCCGCACCCGCTGCAGCGCATCGCTGCGCACCTTCGCCGCCCTGCTGCTGATCGCGACCTTCAGCCTGGGCCTGTCCGGCTGCAATACCATGAGCGGACTCGGCAAAGACACCCAGAAGGCCGGCGAGAAGGTCGAGAAGGAAGCCGAGCGCCACATCGACTGAGGTCTGTCGAACGCGCAAGGCGCGGCGCTTGGAACGACCGAGGCCGCGCCGGGAGCGATTGCGCGTGGCGGGGGAGTCTTCGGTCGCTGGCGGCGGGTGTGTCTGGGTTGCCCACTTGCGAACGCGAAGCCGCAGGGCTTCCGCCGGATCAAACCCGCGATGGAGGGCAGACTGAGCTCTGCCTTTCTGCCCCGTCCCAGTCGATGCGCACGCTTGCAGGTTTGACCTCGCCTCGCGCGCGCGCGCCGCGGACACGTTCCATCGAAGTGGACCCGCGCGCGGCACGGTTCAAAGGCTCGGCTCTCCGCACGGCTTGCGTTGCAGCAGGCACCACGCTAGGCTTCCGATCAGTTAACTAATTACCTAACTGATATGAGCATGGACCGCGTTTTCGCTGCACTGGCCTCAGCTCCGCGCCGCCAGATCCTCGCCTTCCTCAACGCTGGCGAGTTGAGCGCTGGCGAGATCGGCGATCGCTTCGATTTCAGCAAGCCGGCGCTGTCGGGCCACCTGCGCATTCTTGAAGATGCCGGCCTGATCAGCCGCGAGAAGCGCGGCCAGTTCGTCTACTTCCGCCTGGTGCCTGAGCGCCTGACCAATACCGTGTTCGCGTGGGCCGCCGAAGTCTGCCCAATCGCCGGCCCCTTGAAGCGCGAGAGCCGGGCGCGGGCGCGTAGCCGGGCGACGCCGAAATGAACGAACTCGCTTCACCAAGCAAGGGCTTCCCAAGCGTAAGCCTGCGCAACGGTGCCGACGCCGCACCGATCGAGGTCACTCTGATCGCGCAGCTCGGCCCCGGCGCGGGCGACGCCCTGATCGCCCAGACCGCGGCTCGCCAGCGAGCGCATCCGGGCTTCGTGGATGCGTTGGAAGAACCCTCAGCGCGCCTGGGTGGAATGCACTTGGCGCACGGCGATGCCTCGTCGCTGTACAGCTTCATGGTCGGCGTATCCGGCCATCCGTTTCATCGCCATGCCGGGAACCGGATCTTTACCGCCGTCGCCGGAAGCTCAGGTGCGCTGCTGCGCTTTGCACACGTCGACGATGCCGAGATGGCCGCCGACCCGCAGGCCTTCGTGCGCAGTCTCAAACATGTGCGCGTGCCTGCCGACAGCCTGTTCACCGTGCGCTTCTGCGGTGGCACCTGGCACCAGTTCTTGCCGTTGGACGCCAGCGGTCAGCACTCGGCGCTGTTTGCCCTGTCCTGCCACACCGATGAGTTGGGAGGAGAGTTGAGCCACGCGCAGCGTACCCAGGTGCTGGCCAACGCGGCCGATATTCCGAGCCTGACCGAGTGTGTGCCGTCTCCGGTGCAGGCCCTGCTCGATGCGGGTGCGCAACCGGCTGCGGAGTACCGGCTGAGCTTGTGCTCGCCCCCGCATGCCCGGGCGCAACAACTGTGTGGCGCGCTGCGCGGTGCGGTGGGGCGCCTGCGCTCCCAAGCGCAGACTCTACGTGTGCATTTGGGCTGGGTGGAGCGACGCCGTACGCACCTGCAGCCACGCAGAGAGCACTCGATACCGGACGCCAGCTTGCTGCACTCGGCGCTGGATGGTCCGTCGGGGAGCGTGGGCAGTGTCTATCTGGACCTCGACCCGGCGTGGCTGGACGCATCGAAGCCCTCGGCTGCGGCGCTCCTGGCGCAGCTGCTTGAGGGCTTCGTCGAGAATCCGCCACGCGGTGTCGGCCTGCTGATGGGTCTGCGCAACCGATTGGTACGCCCGCTCGGGCTGCGCACTTCCAGCCTCGGTTGCCCGGTGTCGTCGCTGTTGTCGGAGAGCTGCCCGCAGCGCTACTGCGGACGCTTTCCCGTGCTGGATCAACGCACGGATGCTTCAGCCCGTACCGCCGAAGTGCTGCTGGGCGCGGACGATAGACACCTGAGTTTTCGCGCCAGTGCCAGCGTCGAACTGCGCTGCGACGGACGCACCCGGTTCCGGCTGGCGACGCGGGTTCAAACCCGCAATCTGTTCGGCCGACTCTACATGGCGCTGATACGCCGCACCCATGAGACCTACGTGGGGCCAGCCCTGCTGGTGCATGCGGTGGAACACCTTCTGTCGCGCGTAGAGGCGGGTTCGCCAGTCACGGTTGAGGCCACAGTAGGCTGATCCGCGGCTGTCATGCCGCAGGCCTTCGGACTTGCGCTACAGCCGCGCACGCACCATCGGCCGCAGGCTCAGGCTGAACTCGACGCCGCTGCCATCGGCGAGGTTGCTTGCCCGCGCGTGGCCGCCGTGACGTTCGCTCACCAGACGAACGATGTGCAGGCCGAGGCCCAGGTGCGGTGCGCTGTCGTGGCCGGCGCCACGCGGGCGCTGGCTGACCAGGGCATCGAACAGGCGCTCGCTGCGGCCGGGGGCGAGCAGCGGCCCGCTGTTGGCGACCGTCAACCGCACGCCGTCGGACTCCTGCGACAGGCCGAGGCGGATCCAGCCATCGGCCGGACAGAAGCCGCGGGCGTTGTCGACCAGTTTGTCCAAGGCCTGAACGATCAGATCCGGCGCGCCGTGGAAGGGCAAGGCCCCAGCCGGTGCCATCAGATCGAGCCGACGCGGCGCCAGCAGGCCGCGATAGCCCTCGGCGCAGCCGCGCAGCAGGGCGGCCAGATCGAAGTCCTCGGCTTCGGCTGCGGCGATGGCGCGCTCGATGCGCGAGCTCTCACCCATCGCACGGACGATCGCTGCCAGCCGCTCGCTGCCCTGCCGCGCGCGCTGCAGGTACACCGCACTGCCGTCGGGAAGGCCCTGCGCTTCAAGGTTGTCGAGTGAACCACGCACGACCGCCAGCGGCGTGTGCAGCTCATGCGAAAGCGTGCCGGCCAGGCTGCGCAGGTAGTCGGTGTAGCCGGCGACCTCGTCCAGCAATGTGCCGAAGCTGCGCGAGAGTTCACCCAGCTCATCGCGCGCGCTGGAACGCTCAAAGCCACGCGCGGCATCGACGCCGCCGCGCTCAAGTGCGGCCTCGGCCTGCAGGCTCAGGCGCCGGATCCGCGTCGACAGCCGACCGGCGAAGAAATACAGCAGGGCCGCGAGCAGCAGCAGCACGCCCAGACTGACCGCCAGCACCCGCAGCAAGGCCTGATCCGCCAACAGCAAGGCGGCACTGGCCTGACGCAGTTCGAGCACGCCGTGGCGCTCGCCGTCCTGGGCCAGATCGATCCGGCTGGCCAACTCCAGACGGTTGCCGTCTTCGATGCTGCGCCAGCGCGCAGCATCGCTGCCGGCTGCGTAGCGGGCTTCACTGCCGACCTCGCCCAGCACGGCGCTGAACAGCCGTCGCCAAGCCGAAACCTGCCCGGCATCGGCGGCCAAGGCACCCGCTCTCAGCAGCCGGCTGTCCGTGCTGTCCAGCAGTTCGCAGACGTGCGCGCGCGGGCACAGCGCGGCCAGCAGCTCGGCCAAGGGCGGTTGCGGCTCGCGCAGCGGTCGCAGTGCGGTGCTGCCCAGACGGGTGCCAACCTGGGCCGGTGCGCGGTGGTCCACCGCCTGCACCGCCAGCCCGAGCACCTGCAGGCCGACCGGCAGGCGCAGCTCGATCCGATAGCCTGCGGCGTCTTCCTGCCACTCGCCCGCCACCCGCAGGTGCGGCCCGCCGAGCGACTGCGCGGACAGCGCGCCGGGCGCGGCATTGGCCAAGCGCAGGCGCGAGCGGCCGTCGGCGGTTTCGATGTCTAGCTCGACGCGGTCGGCGTACTGCGCCTCGGGCTGGCTGGATTCGGCGCGCAGCCGGCTGGCGTCCGTGACCTCGATGAACAGATGCAGCGCGCCTTCGCTGCGCGCCGCACGCAGGCGCAGATGTCCCACGCTATCGAGCGTTCGTGCACTTGCACGTTGCTGTGCCCAGTCGTCATCGAATCCGTCGAGCTGCAGCGCCTCGGCCTGCACCGGCACCGCGATACCGCCCGGCGCCAAGGGCAGCAGGCCGGGATCACGCGCCAGCGCGCGCTCGATGGCCTCGCCCATCACCGCCAGGGTGGCTGCCTGCTGGGCTTCCTGGCCGCGCCGCAGCTGGGCTTCCAGCTCGCGGACCAGCAAAGCGCCGGCAGCCGGTAGGGCCAAGGCAGCAGCAGCCAGCAGCACCAGCTGTTGGCGCAGACGCATGCGGAATCAGGCCTTGATCACGGCCGCCAGCGGTAGCCGGCACCGTGCACGGTGTCGACCTCATCGAAGCTTGAATCGATGGCTTCGAACTTCTTGCGGATGCGCTTGATGTGCGAGGTGATCGTGGCCTCGTCGACCACCACTTCGGCCTCGCGCATCAGTTGCTCGCGCGCCCGCACGTGGCCGGGATGGCGCGCCAGCGCGTGCACGATCCAGAATTCGGTGACCGTCAAGGGCACCGCGACACCGTTCCAGGTGACGTGCATGCGCTCCAGCTCCAGCCGCAGACCGCGCAGCGACAGCACGGTTTCACGCGCGGCGGGTGCGCGCATCGCATCAATACGCCGGAATAGCGCGGTCACCCGCGCGGTCAGCTGCGGCAGCGAGATGTCCTTGCTCAGGTAGTCATCAGCGCCCAGGCGCAGGCCGGAGATCACGTCGATATCGGCATCGCGCGCGGTCAGGAACAGGATCGGCAGGGTCGGCGCACGTGTGCGCAACTCGCGGCACAGCTCGTAGCCGCCCTCGGGCTCATCACCGAGGCCGACATCGATGATCACCAGATCCGGCAGGCGCAGCGTGAACGCCGCGCGCGCTTCGGGTCGGCTGCCGAACCCGTGCACCTGATAGCCATAGCGGGTCAGTGCATCGACGTAGTTGGCCCGGATCGCGGGCTCGTCCTCAACGATGGCGATGGTGCGCGACATGGCCGACCTCTCAGTTCAGCGCTTCAGGCGCGCCATGACACTTCTTGTACTTCAGGCCGCTGCCGCAGGGGCAGGGATCATTGCGGCCGACCTCGTGCTCACGCCGCGCCGGCTGTGGCTTCTGCTCCTCAAGGCGGACGAAGTGCAGGGCCTGCAGCACGCCCGGTAGCTCAAGGATCAGCTGCAGCCGCTCGGCCGGGCTCAGCGGTTCGAGATTTTCGTCGGGCTCGCTGTCGACGTCGTAGACATCGCCATCGGCATCTTCTACTTCGAGCGCCTGTGCAGTTGCGGGCTCGCCGCTGACCACGATGGGATCGCCGCCGCGCACGCCGCTCATGATTTCATCGAGCGCCGAGCGTACTTCGCTACCCGGCACACCATTTTCGGTCGGCGGGATGACCGGCGCGCCGGCCAGCGCGCGCGCCAGCAGCGGGCGTTCGGCGCCTTCGAGGTCGGGGTCGTCGAACTGGTCGTCCTCAAGATCGTCTTCGAGATCGCCCAGATCGTCTTCGTCGAGTTCGTCCTCGCTCTCGCCGAGCGCGAAGATCACGCTGACCGCTTCTTCCAGCTCGGGGTCGGCTTCAAGCCGCTCGTCCCAGGCCTCCTGCTGCAGATACATGCCGTATTCGAAACCGGCCGACCAATCGGCGCCGTACGGGGTGTCG
Organism: Aquimonas sp.; assembly: GCF_044377145.1. Lineage (NCBI taxonomy): Bacteria > Pseudomonadati > Pseudomonadota > Gammaproteobacteria > Lysobacterales > Lysobacteraceae > Aquimonas > Aquimonas sp. Next base: position 22,127 of record NZ_JBILJQ010000020.1, on the reverse strand, counting down.
TCCTCCAGCGTGTCGATGCGGTTCTCGCGCACCGCCTCGAACAGCTCCTCGCTGAGCTGGATCGCCGGGATGTGCGCCTGTGCATCGTCCTCGTTGGTCTGCGCGATGCGTCGACCGACCGCGCGCCAGAACGACAGCAGCAGGCTGTGCAGGGCTTCGTTCTGGGCTTCGTCCTCGAAGGGCGCATCGCCACCGCCCCAGATCCCCGGTAACACGTCTTCGATATCGACCGGCAGCGGCGACACGAACAATGCGCTGAAGAAGCCGTCAACGGCTTCGAGGTTCATGCCGTCGCGCGGCACCGCGCCCTCCCACAGCAGATCGTCCAGGCGCTCGAAATCGGCGTCGGAGAACGGGGCATTGGGCGGTTGGATCGAAGGCATGGGGCAGGTCCGGGGTCGACGTGGCCTGCCATGGTAGGCCGGGACGGCAGAATGGGGAATCAGCAATCGCGCCAAGCCCGAGCGCCGGGCCGGGCTTGCGCGCGTGGAAAGCGGTGGCGACAGCTCGCCCTCATCTGCGGTTCGGGTCAGTAAGCGAACTCGCGGAACAGCGGGTCGACGCTGCCCTGCCAGGCGCCGTGGAACAGCTCCAACTTGCGCTCGGCGGCGGTCTGGCCGGCCTCGATGATCTCGATCAAGGATTCCAGATAGATCCGCTCATCGACGCCGTTGCAGTTCATGCGCGCACGACGCTGCAGGCCGTGGGCCGCGATCTTCAGCGCCTCGCGGGCCAGCTCCTGCACGTTGGACTGCCGGAACGGCAGCTTCAATGCGTGCCGCGGCACACCATCACGCAAGGCATTGCGCTCTTCCATGCTGAAATCACGGACCAGATCCCAGGCGGCATCCAGCGCGGTGTCGTCGTACAACAGGCCGACCCAGAACGCCGGCAACGCGCACAGGCGGCTCCAGGGCCCCCCATCGGCACCGCGCATTTCCAGGTAGCGCTTCAGGCGCACCTCGGGGAAGGCGGTGGTCAAATGATCGGTCCAGTCGGCCAAGGTCGGCTTCTCGCCCGGCAGCACCGACAGCCGGCCGGCCATGAAGTCGCGGAACGACAGCCCGGAGGCATCGATGTACTTGCCATCGCGATACACGAAGTACATCGGCACATCGAGGATGTAGTCGACGTAGCGCTCGAACCCGAAGCCTTCGGCGAACACGAAATCGAGCATGCCGGTGCGGTCGGCATCGGTATCGGTCCAGATGTGCGAGCGGTAGCTCAGGAAACCGTTGGGCTGGCCTTCGTAGAACGGCGAGTCGGCGAACAGCGCGGTGGCGATCGGCTGCAGAGCCAGCGACACGCGGAACTTCTTCACCATGTCAGCCTCGCTCGCGTAGTCGAGGTTGACCTGCACGGTGCAGGTGCGGGTCATCATGTCGAGGCCCAGCCCGCCGACCTTCGGCATGTACTCGCGCATGATCTTGTAGCGGCCTTTCGGCATCCACGGCATTTCGTCGCGGCGCCATTTCGGCTGGAAGCCCATGCCGAAGAAGCCCACACCCAGACGGTCAGAGACGATCTTCAGCTCGCCCAGATGGCCGGCGGTTTCGCGGCAGGTCTGATGCAGGTTTTCCAGCGGCGCGCCCGACAGTTCGAGCTGGCCGGCGGGCTCCAGGGTCACCGAGGCACCGTCCTTCTTCAGCGCGATCAGGTGTCCGCCTTCAATGACGGGCGTCCAACCGAACTGGGCCAGGGCTTCGAGTACCGCCCGAATGCCCTGCGGGCCTTCATAGGTCGGTGGCCGCAGGTCGGACAGGCGGAAGCCGAACTTCTCGTGCTCGGTGCCGATGCGCCAGTCGGCCGGCGGCTTGCTGCCGCCGTCGAGGTCGGCCACCAGTTGGGCGAAGGATTCGATCGGGGCCGCTTGCGAACTGCTGGGGCTGGACACGCGGATAACTCCTGGGAGGCGGCGATGCGTCGACAGTTTGAGTGGGGGCAGCGCGAAGCTGGAGCAAGGGCGAGCCAGCGTGCGTCTGCCGGTGGCGGCCGCGCACCTCGGCCCATGAAATCAACGATTGCGACTCGGCATCAGCCCTGTAGCCAGAGCCGGCTTCAACCGCCAAAGGTCTTCAGCAGCGAGCCCAGGGCCAGACCACCGCCGCCGATCAGCACGCCAAAGTAGATCACGGTCGCGATCTGCGCGGCATGGCCCAGCAGGATTGCAACGCCGTCGCGCTGGATCAGACCGATCGCGTAGAACAGCAAGGCGATTGCGGGAAGCGTGTTGCTGAACGGCACGAATCCGAACGGCGCCATCAGCAGCAGGGCCGCCGTGCAGAAAGCCAGCTTGTTGAACAGGCCTACCAAACGCCCCTGGGCCAGGCTCGGCACACGGTGTGGGCGGCTGATGCGCTCCAGCCGGTGGACCCAGACGAGACCGGCTTCGAGCGCGCCGCGCAGCCGTGCGGCCGGCAGAGGACGCGTCTTCAATCGCGCCGGAATCCACAGCGGTCGGCCCGAGAGTCGGCTCAGGCCGATCAACAGGATGGCCGCACCGAACACCGTGCTGACGCCGGGAATCGAGACTGGAATCAGAAACACCAGCACCAGCAGCAGCGACAGCAGCAGCAAACCTTCGTCGCCGACCCGGTCAAGCAGGCTGCCAAGCTCGATGCTGTGTTCCGGCAGTGTGTCGATCAGGTTCTGCAATTGCTCGCCGAGGCTGGGATTGACGGCAAGGGGCTCTTCCGGCGGCGGCGCAGCGCTGGTGGGTGACGACTGTGTATTCACGAGAGATGCCAATATCTGCCGAAGAAATGCTGCGGGGATCCGCGTGCTGCGGCGCGCGAGCTTAACAGTCGAAGCCGCACCTGCCCGTTCGCCCCTATCCAACCGGTGACCTCTGCCCTCATGCGATTCCTTTCGTCATTGCCAATCGGTCTGCCGATACTGCTTGCACTGACCACGGCAGAGGCTCCGGCGCGTGTGCTGGAACGCGGCAACGGGCCGGAACCCTCGACCTTGGACGTGCATCGCTGTCAGGAGATCGCCTGCAGCAATGTGCTGCGTGATCTGTACGAAGGCCTGGTCACGCAGGATGCAAAGGGTCGCATCGTTGCCGGTTTGGCCGAACGCTATCAGCGCAGCGCTGACGGCAAGCTCTGGACCTTCCATCTGCGCGCCGCGGCACGCTGGAGCGACGGCACCATGATCACCGCCGATCAGGTCGTCGCCAGCTTCCAGCGCGCGTTCGCCGCATCCACAGCGGCACCGCTGGCACCGCTGCTGTACGCGATCCGCGGCGCCGCCGAGCTGCAGGCCGGGCAGATCCCACCGAGCGATCTCGGCGTACGTGCGCTGGATGCGCAGACCGTCGAGATCGAACTCAAGCAGCCGATTGATCTGTTGCCGCGGCTGACCCTGCCGATCGCGTTTCCGCTGCGGGCCGATCTGGCCGCCGCACACGGCAGCCAGCACACCCAGCCCGAGCGGCTGGTCGGCAACGGCGCCTACCGGCTTAGCGAATGGCGCCCGCAGTCGATGATCACGCTGCAGCGCAATCCGCATTTTCACAGCCCTGCGCCGATTGAACAGGTGCGTTTTCATGTCACCGAAGATGCCGCCAGCGAGCTCAAGCGCTACGCCGCTGGCGATCTGCACATCACGGAAACCGTACCGCCCGGACGGATGGATCGCCTGCGCGCGCGCTTCGGCGAGCAGCTGCGGGTCAGCCCGTATCTGGGGGTGTTCTTTCTGGGCCTGAACATCGAACGTGCGCCACTGGATGCGCCGCTGCTGCGCGAAGCCCTGAGCCTGTCGATCGATCGCGAACTGCTGGTGCGTGCGGTGACCGGCATGGGCGAGCTGCCCGCCTACGCCCTGGTTCCACCTGGCGTGCGTGAGTACGAGGGTGCCTTGCCCAAGTGGGCGCAGTGGAGCACCGAGCAGCGGCTTGTCCGCGCGCGCATCGCCTATGCCGAAGCCGGCTATTCGGCGACACGACCGGCGCGGCTCAGCATGCGCTTCAACACCTCGACCGTGCATCGGCGCGTCGCGCTGGCAGTGGCGGCGATGTGGCGCGAGCAGCTCGGCGTGATCACCGAACTGCGCAACGAGGAATGGAAGGTCTTCGTGCAGAATCGTCGGCAGCGTCGGGTCACCGAGGTGTTCCGCGGCGGCTGGATCGCCGACTTCGATGACGCCAGCAGCTTCCTCGACCTGTTCGTGGGCGACAGCCCGCTGAACTGGAGCGGCTACCGCGACCCCCGTTACGACGCGCTGCTGCAATCCGCACAACACAGCGCCGACACCGCCGTGCGCGCCAGCCTGCACGCCGAGGCCGAAGCACGCTTGCTGGAAGCGCACGCGATCGTTCCACTGTATGTCTATACCTCGAAGCACCTGGTGCATCCGCAGCTCCGCGGCTTCGAGCCGAATCCGCTCGATCGCCACCCGAGCCGCTACCTGAGCTTTGTCGAATGAGCGCGCGCCGCCTGTTCGAACGTGGCGCGGAAGCCGTGTTCACGCTGTGGCTGCTGCTCAGCCTGTGCTTCGTGCTGCTGCGGCTGGCGCCCGGCGGCCCGTTCGACGGCGAGCGCTCGGCGCCGCCGGAGATTGAAGCGGCGCTGGCCCGCAGCTATGCGCTCGATGCGCCGCTCTGGAAGCAGTATCTGGACTGGTTTGGCGGCCTGCTGACGCTCGACCTCGGGCCTTCGTTCACCTACCCGGATCAGCAGGTGGCCGACCTGATCGCGCAGGCGCTGCCGGTGACCCTGCTCACCGGTGGTCTGGCCTTGGTGCTGGCGATCACGCTCGCGCTGCCGCTCGGCTGGCTGGCCGCGCGTCGCCGCGGGCAGGCGCTGGATCGGCTGCTGATGAGCCTGACCGGGCTGGGTCTCGCCCTGCCCAAGTATGTGGTGGCACCGCTGCTGGTGCTGCTGTTCGCGGTACTGCTGCGCTGGCTGCCAGCCGGAGGCTGGGGTCGCGCGGATCAACTCGTACTGCCGGTGCTGGCCCTGGCCCTGCCCAATCTGGCCTATGCCGCGCGACTGGTCCGTGCCGGCCTGATCGAGGCCTGGGCCAGCGACTGGTATCGCGCGGCCCAAGCGCGTGGCCTGCCCGGCCGCACCCTGCTGCTGCGGCAGGCGGCGCCGGCGGCCGCGCTGCCGCTGGTCGCCTGGCTGGCACCGGCCTCGATCAATCTGCTCAGTGGATCGGCGGTCGTCGAGCAGATCTTCGGCCTGCCGGGCCTGGGCCGCTACTTCGTGCAGGGCGCCTTGAACCGCGACTACACCCTGGTGCTGGGCGTGGTCGCCTGCATCGGTGTAGGCATCGTGCTGGTCAACACCGCGGTCGACGCACTGCGCGGGCGGCTCGATCCGCGGCTGGATCGCGCCTGATTCGGGTCGCGGCTGCCTCAAACGCTGGCTGCGCTCGGCGTCAGGCTTCAGTCGGTACAGGACTTGCTTTCCGGTCTGCAGCAGGGCAACGCCTGAACGGGTTGCTCGCAGCATTGAGCTTCCGGCGATGTGCCAGCGCGACGCGCGGCTCGCGCCCGCGGCTCTTTAAACGTCTGCCCAGGAGTACAACCGATGACCGCGCCTGCCGAGCCCCGTGGCACCCAAGTCCGCAAACCCGATCCGGCCTGGGACAAGATGCGGGAGACCGTGTTGATGATGGAGCTCGCGGTCGGCCAGATCGAAGCGGCGATGCGCGACAGCGACAGCTCGGTACAGGTGCTGACCGAAACCTTCACTACGATGGCCCGACACATGGGCACGATCGGCGAAAGCGCCGCGCAGCTGCCTGATGACGGCAACCTGGGCGAACTCAAGCGTCGCATGGCCTCGGCGACCCACCAGGTCACCGGCATGGTTCATCAGTCGATCATCGCGTTCCAGTTCTACGACCGGCTGGTGCAGCGCCTGTCGCACGTCAGCCATGGTCTGGAATCGCTGGCCAACCTGGTCAGCGACGAGAACCGCGCCACCCGCGCCGACGGCTGGCTGGAGCTGCAGGAGCAGATCCGCGCGCGCTACTCGATGCCCGAAGAGGTCGAGATGTTCGAGGCCGTGCTGCTGCACGGCATGTCGGTGCAGCAGGCCCTGCAGATCTTCATGGAGAAGATGAAGAACAAGGACGACGACATCGAGCTCTTCTGAGCTGCTGAACGCTCGCGCAAGGCGGATGCTGGCGAGGAAGCAAGAACTACAGCGCGATGAACTCGGCAACGAACCCAAGGACTCGGTATCAGCTGACCCGACGACAGCAGACCGCCAAGCCTTCAAGAAACTCTCCGTGCTCGCGCCTCAGCGGAATCTGCCGGCAATGGGCTAGCGCGAGCCCATTGCGATCCATGAGCTCCCGCAGGTAGGCCTCGGGATGCGCATAGCGGCCGCTGGAGCGCAGCTGAAATCCGTCGCCCTGCGCCAGTTCGACCGAGAAGCACAGCGTCCCGCCCGCAGCGAGCGCGCGCGCGATGGCGGAAAACACCGGGCCCAAGTCACCGACGTAGACGAATACATCGGTGGCGACGATCAGATCCCAGCTCGCGGCGGAGGTGTTCTCCAGCGCGGCCTGCAGCGAGCCTTGCTGCAGCTCGTCATACACGCCGCGTTGAGCCGCCCGGTCCAGCATCCGCGGTGACAGGTCCACGCCGACCAGACGTCCGGCGCGCGGCCGCAGGCTTGCGCCCGACAGCCCGGTACCGCAGCCAAGGTCGAGCACGTTCGCAAAAGCGGGCCCGGAAGCATCGCCGAGCAGGCGATCGAGTTCGAACGGCAACCGGTAGCCCAACTGCTCGACCAGACGCTCATCGAAGCTGTCTGCCATGTCGTCGAACAGCGACTGCACCAGTTGATCGGGTGGGCGTGCAATCGGCTCGCCTCGCAACGAGGCCAGCTTGAAGCGCAGCGAGTCCGATTGCGGCGGGCTCAGCGATGCGGCTTCGAATGCGGCCAGCGCCTCGTCGACGCGCCCGAGCTGGCGCAGGGCGTCGCCCAGGTTTTCCAGCGCGATCGGCGAATCGGGTTGCAGGGACAGCGACTTGCGCAGCGACTGCACGGCCTCCTCACTGTGTCCCTGCCTGAGCAGGACCCGACCGAGCGAACACCATCCGGTGGCAAACTGCGGATCGTGCGCCACGGCTTCGCGGAGCAGCCGCAAGGCACTGACGGCCTGGCCACGTTCCAACAGCAGATTGGCCAGATTGTTGGCTGCATGCGGGAAGTCGGGTTGCGCCTGCAATGCGAGCCCGTAGCTGCGCTCGGCCTCTTCAAACTGGCCGGACTCGGCCTGCACCACGCCAAGGTTGTAGTGCGCCTCGGCCCAGCCGGGCGCCAGGGTCCGCGCCGCATCGAAGGATGCGTGAGCGCGCTCGCGTTCACCTTTCTCAAGCGCTACCAGCCCGAGTTGGAAATGCGCGCCGGCATGCTTCGGCGAAAGCTGGAGACAGGCGTCCGCGGCGCGGCGGGAAAGGTCGGGCTCTCCGCATTCCAGAGCTGCGATGCTCAAGAGGTAGAGCGTGTCCGGATCATGGCGCTCGGGCGCAATCGCGGCGAGCACTTCGACAGCCTTATCGGGCTTGCCTTCGTTCAGGAAATTTCCTGCGACCCGCAGGAGTTCAGTGACTCCACTCATTTCTGATCGGATCCCCCCGCGACCGGCCCGAGCTGGAGCCAACCCGCCAAGCGCGCACGCGCTTCGTCGACGCCGATGCCACTGGGCGCGGAGAACAGCTGCGCACTGTGGCCCTCACCCAGGGCCGTTTTCACGGTTTTCAGCGTCTGCGACTGCTGCCCGCGGCCCAGCTTGTCGGCCTTGGTCAGCAGCACATGGCAGGGCAGACCGCGCGCCTGGGCAAAGCCCAGCATCTGCAGGTCGAACTCACGCAGGGGATGGCGGATGTCCATCACCACCACCAGCCCTGCCAGCGCGCGGCGGCTCTGGAAGTAGTTCTCGATAAGGCCGCGCCAGTGGTCGCGCAGCTCCGGCGGGACTTTCGCGTAGCCATAGCCCGGCAGGTCGACCAGATAGCGCTGCGGGGCGAGCTGGAAGTACACCAACTGCTGCGTGCGGCCCGGCGTCTTGCTGGTGCGAGCGAGTCCGGTCTGGCTGCAGATGCGGTTGATTGCGCTGGATTTTCCGGCGTTGGAGCGGCCGCTGATGGCGACTTCCAGGCCGTCGTCACTGGGCAGCTGATGCAGGTTGTGCACGCTCAGCAGATAGCTGGCAGCGCGGAAGGGATGATGCTCGGACATGGGCTTTCCGGTGCGGACGGGTGCCGGCTTCGTTGACCCGTCATGGGCGGGCTGGAATAATCCCGCGATTCCCGCGCCTGCCGCAGCCTGCGGCGGTTCAAGCGGTCGAGACAGCATCCAGTTCGGAGCAAGTGTAATGAGTTTTCGCCGCTACCTAGGGCTGGTCGGCCTGCTGGCCGCCACCACGGTTTTCGCCCAGAGTCCCGCTACCGCTCCCGCGCAGGTCAATGTCGCGCCTGAAGTTGCACCCGCTGAAGTCGCCACGCTGGCCGACGACACTGCTGCCGCTGGGCCCGGTGACGCCACCGCTGGCGCTGGCAAGGCCGCGGTCTGCGCCGCCTGTCACGGCATGGACGGCAACGCCGCCGATCCGCAGTACCCGAAGCTGGCCGGCCAGCACGAGCGCTACATCGCGCGGCAGCTGGCGCTGTACAAGAGTGGCGAGCGCGCCAACGCGATCATGCTCGGCTTCGCGGCGATGCTGTCGCCACAGGACATGCGCGACATCGGTGCCTACTTCGCCAGCCAGAAGGTGCGCGCGGGGGTTGCTGATGAAAGCCTGGTCGCCAGCGGCCCGAACGAAGGCAAGAAGTTCTACCAGGTGGGCGAGCAGCTGTACCGCGGTGGCGACCTGCAGCGCGGCGTTCCCGCTTGTGGCGCCTGTCACGGCCCGGCCGGCAGCGGCAATCCAGGCCCGTCCTACCCGAGCCTCGGCGGCCAGCATGCGACCTATACCGCGGCTCAGCTGCGCGCCTACCGCGACGGCGCGGTGTACGGCACCGGCGACAATGCCAACGCGGTGATGGCTGGCGTGGCGCGCTACCTTACCGACGAGGAAATCCAGGCCCTGGCGACTTACGCGGAAGGCCTGCACGCGGCACAGTGAGTTCTGCCCGACCAGCTGAACAGGCGCCGGGCGGCCGCGGGAACCGCTGACCTCCGGCGCTGTCCATCGGCGGCCAAATCTGCAATACAGGCTGGGTCTTTGCTTGCAGATGCATTCAGATCGGTCCGCGCCGACCCGGGCGACCCCACACTCCGGAGTCCTCCCCATGTTGATGCGCTTCTTCGCTGCCGCTGCGCTGCTCGCTTCCGCCGCCGCTTGCACGGCCCAGGTTCCGCCCGCTCAGGCGAGCATTGTGGAAGGTCAGGACTATCAGCTGATCGAGCCGCCAGTGCCGGTGTCGACGCCGGCCGGCAAAATCGAAGTGATCGAAGTATTCGGCTACAGCTGTGGCCACTGCGCCAACCTGCAGCCGATCGTCGACGCCTGGAAGCCGAAGCTGGCCGACGATGTCCAGTTCTCCTACATGCCGGCGGTGTTCGGTGGCGCCTGGGAGGTCTACGCCCGCGCCTATTACGCCGCCGAGACCATGGGCATTCTGGATCGCTCGCACGTCGCCACCTTCAACAAGCTGCACGTCGAGCGCAAGCCGGTGGCCAGCATTGAAGACGTGGCCGATCTGTACGTCGAGTACGGTGTGACGCGCGAAGAGTTTCTGGCGGCCATGCAGAGCTTTGCTGTCAATGCCAAGATCGCGAGTGCCCAGCAGACCGTGCAGCGCTACGGCGTGGACGGTACGCCGAGCATGATCGTCAACGGCAAGTACCGGGTGATGTCGCCGCGCGAAGGCGGCTTCCAGCGCATGCTGGAAATCACCGATGCGCTGGTCGCCAAGGAGCGCGCCGCCGTTGCGGCGAACTGATCCGCCAGCTGCCTCGCCGCTCCCATCCACGGCCCCGGTCGCACCCGCGCCCGGGGCCGTTGCGTCTGCGCCCTCGCCCACGCCGATCACGACCCGGCTGAGGGTGCTGAGCGCCAATATCCAGGCCGGCGCGCGCACCGATCGCTACAGCGACTACGTGACCCGGCCGTGGACACATGTGCTGCCGCATCGCGAGAAGCGCGGCAATCTCGATGCCCTGGCCGGCATGGCGCGCGGCTTCGATCTGGTCGGACTGCAGGAAGCCGATCCCGGTTCTCTGCGCTCCGGCTTCGTCAACCAGACCCACTACCTGGCCGAACGCGCGCGCTTTCCGTTCTGGAGCCATCAGCCGAACCGGCGCATGGGCGGCATCGCCACCAGCGCCAATGCCCTGCTGAGCCGACCGGAACCGACCGAGGTCATCGACCACCCGCTGCCCGGTCGCATCCCCGGCCGCGGCGCGCTGCTGGCGCGCTACGGGACGGGTGCCGATGAGCTGGTGGTGGTCGTGGCCCACCTCTCGCTGGGCGTGAAGTCGCGGCTGGCACAGCTGGCCTTTATCGCCGAGTTGATCGAAGACGCACCACAGGCGGTGCTGATGGGCGACTTCAACTGCGAGCCGCTGTGCTCGGAGATGCAGCTGCTGTATCGGCGAACCCGACTGCAGCCGCCCGATGACATCCTGCTCAGCTTTCCGAGCTGGCGCCCGAAACGGGCGATCGACCATATCCTGGTCTCTGCCGGCATCCAGGTCAGCCGTCGTTGGCTGCTGGAAGGCGCGCCAGCCGATCACGTGCCGGTCGCGGCCGAGATCGAAGTCGGCGGCCAGCTGTAGACGCCGAAACCCGTTGCGCAGCGGCAATCCACCGCCAACGAGGTGACGGATCAAGCTGCAGGTTGAACTTGCGTGGGGTCCGGCAGTCTGGGAGCTTCGCTCGGCGCAGCCCGCGTCGATCCAGCCGACGGATACCTCTCATGATTCTTCGTATCGCCACCGCCCTGCTGCTGTGCGCCAGCGCTTTCCAGAGCCAGGCCCAGATCGCCGATCCAGTGTCCGACCTGCAGGCAGGGCGCGACTACGACCTGATCGAGCCGCCGGTTCCGACGACGGCCGCGGCCGGCAAGATCGAAGTCATCGAGGTGTTCGGCTATACCTGCGGCGCCTGCGCCAGCATGCAGCCGCTGGTCGACAGCTGGAAGCCCAAGCTCGGTGATGACGTCGAGTTCCGCTATCTGCCCGCGGCCTTCGGCGGCGCCTGGGATACCTACGCACGCGCCCACTTCGCCGCGAAAGCACTCGGCCTGCTCGATACCACCCACTCCGCAGTGTTCAAGGTGCTGCACACCGAGCGCCGGGTGATCACCAGCGCCGAGGGGGTGGCTGACCTGTATGCCGAGCTCGGCGCCGACCGCGAATCTTTCCTCGCGACCATGAACAGCTTCGCCGTCAACGCCCAGCTGGCGCGGGCGCGTCAAACCGCGCAGAACTTCGGCACCACCGGCACACCGGAGCTGATCATCAACGGCCGCTATCGGGTCGGCTTGCGTCAAGCCGGCGGTTTCGCCCGCCAGCTTGAAGTCACCGACGCCCTGATCGCCCGCGAGCGCGCCGCGCTGGCAGAAGTCAAGAACTGACGCCCCAAAAAAATGCGACAGGCCCCGCTGAAGGCGGGGCCTGTCGGGGTAAGACTGAGCCGCCGTGCCTGCATCGGCGCGGTCAACCGCCGCTTAGAACTTCAGTTCGAACTTGCCGTAGACAAAGCGTTCCGGCAGGTCGTAGGTGGACGCGTCATAGCCGTTGAGCGAGCAGGACAGACAGATCGGCGCCTGCTTCTCGAACACGTTGTTGACGCCCAGGGTCAACTGCGCGCCCTGGACCCACGGCGCCTTCCAGCCGAGCTGCAGATCGTGGTAGGTGGTTGAGCCTAGCGGGTTGGCGTTCGGCGCGGGGTTGCGGCAGACCGACAAGGTGCGCGCGGCGCCGCAGTCTTCTGTCACACGGTCGATGAAGCGGGTGGTCCAACGTGCGCTGAAGTCGCCGTAGGTCCAGTCGACCGCGAGGTTGGAGGTCCATTCGGGGATCGCGCTGTTGTTGACCTCGATACCCACGCGACGCGGCTGCTGGACGCCGTTGGCGCCGCGCGCCACGTAGTCGTCGACGAAGGTGTTCTGCCAATCGACGCGGAACTCGCCGAGGTCGGTTTCGGGCAGAGTCCAACCGATGTCGAGGTCATAGCCGCTGGTCTCGATGCTGCCGAGGTTCTGCAGGCGGTTGTCGAAGCCGTTGATGCCACCCGTCGAGGCGCGGGTAATGCCCTGGCAGAAGGGCGAGAACCGGCCGCCCGCGACGCACAGGTTCAGCTGGGTCTGCGCGTCGATGGCCTGGATGCCACCCTCCAGCTCGTGCTGATACCAGGCGAACTCGATGTCGAGACGCTGCGACCAGGCGCTGCTCTCGGCGAAGCCCGGGCTCCACACGAAGCCAGCCGAGGTGCTGTCGACCCTCTCGGGCTGCAGTTTGGCGTTGCCGCCCGTCGTCACGGAGATCTGCGAGTTTGCCTGCTGGGCGCCTGGGGGCACGCCGAACTCCTCCGTGCAGTTCGCACGCGGCGGCAGGTTGGTCAGGCTGATCAGGCAGGGGTCGTCCAGCTGCGCATCGAAGCGGCTGGCCAAGCCGAACAGCTCGCCGATCGAGGGCGCACGGAAGCCTTCCGCGAAGGTGCCGCGCAGCAGGAATTGATCGTTGATCTGCCAGCGCAGTCCGAGCTTGCCGGTGGTCTCGCCGCCGAAGGTGGAGTAATCCGAGTAGCGGCCCGCCACGCTGAGGTCGAGGCGCGAACTGCCGGCCTCGTAGATCGGCGCGTTGAGCTCGACGTAGTACTCGGTGACGTCGTACTCGCCCGAGGTCGGTCGCGAGGGCACGCCGTTGTACTCGCCGGCGACGGTGAGCGCATCTGGGCGGTAGAACCCGTCCAGGCGACGGTTCTCGAAACCAGTCGCGAACGACAGCGCGCCCGCGGGCAGGCTGAAGAGGTCGCCGGTCAGGTTGCCTGAGATCAGCTCGATGTTGTTCTCGCTGGCGTCGCGCACCACCGGCTGGATGTAGTTCAGCATCTCGCGGGTCAGCGTGCCGGGGCCGCCGAAGATGTTGATCGGCACGCAGCGCGGATCGGATTGGCAGGCCGCCAGCGGGCCCAGGCCTTGAGCGATGCGGCGGATGTTGTAGCTGCCGAAGTTGGTCTGCTCCGCCTGGTTGCTGCTGCGCGCGTAGTTCAGGTCCCACAGCAGGGCGCGGCCGCCGAGGTCGAAGCTGCCCTCAAGGCCGGTGCCGAAGTACCAGGTATCGACCACCTGCTCGAAGCGGCGCGGGCCGCCTTCGATCGGACGGCGGCCGATCAGCACCAGGTTGGCGCCGGGGCCGCTGGAGATCAGATCGAAGCCGAAAGGATTGAAGGGGTTGCTCGCGGAAATGCGGATGTTGTCGGCATAGGGATTTCCGGTGCCGGCGTCGGGGCCGAGGAAGATCGGCTCGGGCGCCGCCTGATTGGCCGACTCGCGACGGTTGAACAGTGCGCGGACGTAGGCGGTGGTGGATTCACCCAGCTCGATGCGGCCCTGCGAGAACACCGACTTGCGGGTGCTTGGGGTGAGAATCAGGTTGTACTCGGCGAAGTTGAAGCGGTTCGCCGTGGTGAAGGGGATGAAATCCTGCGGGTAGCGCGGACCGTTCGGAAATGACTGGCCGTTCGGCGTGGTGATGTTCTGCGCCTGCCGCGTATTGGGGTCAGTGAAAGCGAAGCGGCCGTTCGGCGTCGCCGAGCTGCCAAAGGTGAGCCCGGTGCCGGGACGCGGTACGCCGGAAAAGTCGTAGGTCGAAGAGGCGATCTCCTTCTGCTCGGTGCGCGAGACGCCGAGGAAGAAGGCGTGGCGATCGCCGCTGCCGCCCAGGCTGGCATCGATCGAGCTGGTCTGGCCGCGGTCGCCGCCGAAGCCGCCGAACTGCACCGAGACCTGGGCGCCGTCGGTTTCGCGCCGGGTGATGATGTTGACGACGCCAGCGATGGCGTCCGCTCCATAGATCGCGGATGCACCGTCCTCCAGGATCTCGATGCGCTCGATGATGCCGAGCGGGATGGTGTTGAGGTCGGTGGCCGAGCCCACGCCCGAGGCCGAGGATTCGTTCACCCAGCGCACGCCGTCGACCAGCACCAGCACGCGCTGCGCGCCGAGGTGACGCAGATCGACCGTGGCCGCACCCGCGCCCACGCCGCTGCCGTCCGGCGGAAAACCGAAGTTGCCGCTGGAGTTGAACTTGGTGTTGAGCGAGGAGCCACCGCCGGTCATCTGCTGCAGCAGATCGGCGACGGCGGTGAGGCCGGTGCGCTGGATCTGTTCGCGGGTGATGACCTGGACCGGTGTCTGGCCTTCGATCTCGGCCTTCTTGATGCGCGAACCTGTGACCTCGATGCGTTCCAGCTCTCGGGCTGAATCTTCCTGTGCGGTAGCGAAAGCAGGTAACAGCAGGATCGGCAGCGCACAGCGGATCGCCGCCGCCAGACGGATACGTGGAATGTTCATGACTCCCCTAGTGGATGATGACGCGGGTGCGCGCCGGATCGCGTCGCCAGCTCCCCCGACCGGATACGACGCGGTGCGATTTGTAAATAACCCGTAACGTTTTCGCAAGTGCAGTCATGCTGCGCAGCACTCTCAGCCCACCAGAAGAGAGACTCCGACCAGGTAGAGGAAGACGGCAAACACGCGCTTCAATGCCGGGCCCGTGAGCCGATGCGCGAGCCGTGCGCCGGCGGGCGCAAGTAGCACGGAGGCCAGGGCGATGCCGAACGCGGCCGGCAGATACACGTAGCCGACACTGCCCGGCAGAAGCGGTGCAGATGGCACCAGCAGGGCGTAGCTGGCGGCGCTCGACAGGGCGATCGCAACCCCGCAGGCGCTGGACGTGCCCACCGCACGCACCGGGCGCACGCCCAGCCAGACCAACATCGGCACCGTGAGGCTGCCGCCGCCGATACCGACCACCGCCGCCAGCGCACCGATAGCCCCACCCGCGGCCGTCAACCAGGCGGAAACGGGAGCATCGCTGCGCTCGACCTTCGCGCGCGGGGTGCCGAAGGCCAACTGCGTGCCGGCCAGAAGACAGAAGCCGGCCACCACATAGCGCAGGGTTTCACTGGCCAGGCTGGCGGCGAACATCGCACCGACAACGCCACCGATGATCAGCCCGGGGACCAGCCGCCACACGGTCGGCCACAGCACGCTGCCGCGGCCGGCATGCGCGCGCGCCGACGACAGGCCGGTCAGCACGATGCTGGCCAAGGAAGTCGCCAGTGCCACGTGCATGACCTGGCCGGCCGGTACGCCCTGCGTTGGCAACAGCCAAGCCAGCGCAGCGACGATGACGAGACCACCGCCCACGCCGAGCAGGCCGGCCAGCAGGCCGGCGCTTGCGCCCAGCGCGAGGTAGAGAAAAAGCATGTTCATGCGTGGCTTGCTAGTCTTGTCCGGCCTGCAACTTAGCAGCAGCGCGCTGAGACTTCATCGCGCGATCGATCGATCTCCCCTCACTGCGGACGACATGGAATGTTGAAGTTCTCGCTACTGCGCAGGCAGCTGGCGCCTGCACTGCTGATGCTGGCGGCAATGCTGACGGTGATCCCCGTCGACAGCCGTGCGGACAGCGCCGCCAACACCGCTCGCATCGCCACGCTACGGGTCGCGCTGGCCGAGGTCGAACGCGCCAGCGCCAGCGAGCTCAACGCGCTGCGTCGACGCCATGGCAGCGATCCGCTGTGGCCGTGGATCGAAATCAGCTACCTTCGTCGGCACCCCGCTTCACTGCGCGGATCTGCCGCGACTGACTTCGTTGATCGCCATGCCGGCCAACCCGCCGCACAGGCGCTGCGGCGGCTCGCCCTGCCTGTGCTGGCCAAGCGCGAAGACTGGGCCGGCTTCCGCCAGCTTGACGACGGCATCGTCAGTGCGGCCGATCCGGATCTGCGCTGCCACGCGCTGACCGCGCGCTTCGCGTTGGGCACCGACGCGACTGCAATCGATGACGCGCTGGCGCTGTGGGACAGCGGCGAATCGCTGCCCGTCACTTGCGACCCGGTGCTTGGCGCGTTGCGTGGCTTCGGCCGTCTGGACACCGCGCGCGTGCTGCTGCGGATCGAGCGCGCCGCCGAGCGCGGTAACGCCGGCCTGATGCGCTTTCTGGCGCGTCGGCTCGACGCCGGCCTGCGGACCCAGGTTGAGGCCGAAGCGCTGTTCATCGAGCGTCCGTCCGCAGTGGCGAGCAGTTGGCCCTCGACGCCACGTACCCGCGCGGCCGTAGAGGCCGGGCTGGAGCGGTTGGCGCAGGCTGATCCAGCCGCCGCCGAAGCGCTGCTGGAGAGTCTGCAGACACCGCTCAAGCTGGAGCTTGAGCGCAGCGGACGCCTGCGCAACACGATCGCGCTATGGAGCGCTGCGAGCTATCTGCCGGAGGCCGCGGATCGCTTCGCCCGCGTGCCGGCCAGCGCGTTCGATGCGCGCCTGCACGAATGGCAGGTGCGCGAACGGCTGGCCCAGCGCGATGCCTCCGGCGCACTCGCCGCGCTGGCCTCGATGCCGGGCAGTCAGCGCGACTCTGCGCGCTGGCGCCTGATCGAGTCGCGCCTGCGGCATCAGCAGGGCGATGCCGAGCGTGCGCAGGCACTGCTGGTGCAGGCCGCGGTCGAGGCGAACTTCCACGGCTTCCTGGCCGCTGACCTGCTTGATCGCGACTACCACCTGTGTGTGCTTGAACCACCGACCGAGCGTGCCACGCGCCACCGGGTCGCCACCAACGCCGGCTTGGTGCGAGCGCTGGACCTGTACCAACTCGGACGTCCCGGCTGGGCAGCGCAGGAGTGGACTGCAGCGCTGCGCGACGCACCGTTGCCAGAGCAGGCGCTGGCGGTAGAGGCAGCCCTTGCCCGCGGTTGGAACGATCGCGCGGCACAAACACTGGGCAGCGGTGACGGCATGCGCTACTACGGGCAGCGCTTCCCGCTGCCACACGCGGGTGCCCTGCGCAGCCAGGCGAGGCGTCACCGGCTGCACCCGGCCTGGGTGGCCGGCTTGATCCGCGCGGAGAGCAGCTGGATGAGTGGCGCCCGCTCCCCCGCCGATGCGCGCGGACTGATGCAGCTGCTGCCGACCACCGCGCAACAGACCGCGCGCGGCCTGGGCAACAGCTTCAGCGGCGCGCAGTCGCTACACAATCCGATCCTCAACATCGAGCTCGGCACCGCGTATCTGCGCGAGATGCTGGACGCGCACGACGGACAACCAGGGCTCGCGACGGCGGCCTACAACGCCGGTCCGGCGGCGGTGGCGCGGTGGCGGCAGGCGCGCCCGCAGACCGCGCCGCTGCTCGACGACACGATCCTGTGGCTGGAAACCGTCCCCTTCCACGAAACCCGCGAGTACGTCGCGCGGGTGATGGCCTTCAGCTTGATCTACGACTGGCGTCTGGACGGCCGCGCCGGCTCACTGCTGGCGCGACTTGAAGGCCGCACCGAGCGCGGCTCACGCGGATTCACCTGTACGCCGGCGGCAGCGGCTGGGCCGTGATGCTCCAGGCCGGTACAGCAGGCAGATCACACAGCACGCCCCTGCCAAGCGCTGAACCGAGTCCCGCCGTCGTTCGGATGCCGGCGGATCAAAGGCAGCGAGCGCAGTTCAGCGCGACTCGAAACCATCGCTGAAATCGCGCAAGGCCAGGCGGAAGTTGGCAACGACATCCGCCACTTCATCGCCGGTACGCGCATTGTCACGCTGGTCCGCCACGCCGGTGGCGAAGCCGTTGAACGTCACCAGCGGGTTGGAGAAGTAGGCCCGCCGCGTGCACCCGCCAGCCGGGCACGCATAGGACATCACGGTCCGAAAGGATTGACTGCCCTGCCCGTCGACGTAGTGGCCGAACGACCACGGCCGGGACGCGGTCGCCGGCGTGGCGCCATTCGCCGGGTCATGCTCGAAGCCCATGTTGTGGCCGTGCTCATGAGCCCAGCTGAGGTTGCCCACGGCGCAATCGCGGTCGGTAATCTGGAACGCACTGCCCGCAAAGCCAGCGCCCACATTGCGCATGACGTAGCCGATCCCACAGCCGCCAGCGAGATTGGCAACCATCAAGCTGACCATGTCGGCGCGGGTGGCATCGCGACGGGCAAGCGCCGTCGCATTTGACCTGAACCGCGACAGTTCGGCGCCGCCAGAATCGGCGGTCTCCTCCCACCCTTCCAGCAACTCGATGCCCACGGCGCGGAAACGCATCCGCATGGCGCTATTGGCGAACGCGGTGTTGGCGGCGTCCACGGCTGCCTGCGCCTGCGCGCGGATAGCGTTCGCGCTGCCGGCGGCGGTTTGCGCGGCCGCGGTGTAGAACAGCAGCACATCGATCTGCTCCCCACCGTCAACAACGCCCGCAGCCTCCGCTGGCGAAAACTCTGCAGGCGCTTCAGCACCGCCCTCATCGGTGACGGCGCCTGCGCAGCCGGGCAGACGCTGGTCTTCAAGCTTGATCAGCCAGGCTTCGCGTGCATACGCGCCGGGCACGATTTCCCACATGCCATCTGGCATGCTCAGAAATCCGGCCACGCTGTCGCCCGCCACGCTGATCACGATTGGCTGCTGGCCATCGGCATCCAGGCTGCCGTGCCAGCTGAAGCGCTGATCGGTATGCCGCTCCAGCGCGCGTGTGTAGGCCCACACTTCGCCCCCGGGCAACTGCAGGTGCAGTCGATCGGGTGCCGCGGCAAAGACATCGGTTCTGACTTGCACTGCCTGCGCTTGGTCGGCGGCCTGCAGGCTCGGAGCAGAACGGCCCGGCAGCATCGCCAGTGCCGCAGGTCCGGCAGCTGCTGCCGACCACGACGCTAGCGCCGCAGCAAGCGCGAGTGCGATCGCCGGACCTCGATGTGGGCGCATGACGCAGTCTCCGCAGTGGTTTTTCGTCGGCGATTGTAGCCGCGCCACTGTGCTCAGGTCAGCGCATAGCCGATACGGAAGCCGCCCCAATGTCGCCCGCCGACTCGGATCGGCACCGAGATGTCGAACATGATCTGGCCGGTATCGCGACGATAGACCTGCAGCAGATAGGGCTCGGTGTGCGCACCAACGCTGCGCCCCACGCGATCACTGAAGATCCGCTTGGTGCGGTTGTGAGCCAGATCAAGCTTCGGGTCGCCGGTCAGCGGCTGACAGAAGCGATGGTTATGGGTAGGCACATAACCATCGCGGTTGGCGCAGATGGCGTACACCGCCCACGGCGCTGCGGCCAACACGGGCTCCTGCACGGCTGGAAGTACTTCATCGCAGCGACCATCAAACGCCGTAGAGTGCTTCGGCGGGTCGGTCCGCGCGATCGGGATGTAGTCGGTTGTGAACAGCGACTCCTCGGACAGGCTCCGCTTGAGCAGCAGCGATTCCAACGCCTTGCCGGCTTCCGCCGAGGCTGTGCGCGCCAGCTCCAGTGCACGTGCGTGGCGTGGCTCGGAAAGCGGATCACCGCTGAGGCGGAACAGACCGACGCAGTCGTCCAGAATTCCGATCTGGCCGGCCATCCGGGTGCTGACCTGGAGCATGGAGGCAACCGCATCGAGGTTGTGCGCCGCTTCCGCCGACACGCCCAGCATCAGTTGCTCAAGTGCGACGACATCACTGCTGCGCGCGAGCACGCGCGAGGCCCCGTCGCGCATCGCTCCTCCAGCGCGGCCCATCAGCTCGACCACGCTCGCCAGGGCGCTACCGGTTTCGCCGGCCTGGCGCAGACCCTCAGCAATGCGCTGATGGATTTCGCCCAAGGTGGCGCGAACGTCGCGGGCCGCGCCCGCAGTGCGTTCCGACAGCGCGCGAATCTCACGCGCAACAACCCCGAAGCCACGCCCGGCGTCACCTGCACGGGCGGCCTCGATGCCGGCATTGATCGACAGGATATTGGTCTGCATCACAACCGCATCGATGGTCTGGACGATCGCATCGGCGCGCTTGGTGCTGTCCTGGACCTCCTGCATGGTGCGGTTGAAAGCATCAGCAATGCGGGTGCCGTTGCCCGCCAAAGCGCCAGCTTCATCGGCCATGCCGCGCACCGCATCGAGAGCATCAGCGGCGGCCTTCAATCCTTCGCGCAGCGCAGCTGCGGAGCCCAGCGCTTCGGCGAGCGCGGCGTCCTGTGATTCCGAAGAGGCGCCGACCTGCGCGCTGCCGGCATTGAGCTTGGGCACTTCGGCGGCGACCTGGCGCACCAGCAGTACAGCTTGGCGCAATGCTTCCGAAAGATTGCCGAGTCCGGCCTTGATCGACGGCAGGCTGGAGTGATCGCTCAGCATCGGATCGAGCGCCGGCAAGTTCAGATCACAGGCCTGCAGTTGTCCTGCCAACACGCTTAGCAGCTCTCGACTGCCAGCACGCGCGGCCGGCGCCGGCACGATCAGCCAAGCGCCGTTCCAGGGTTGCACCAGCAAGGGCACCGCCACGCCGGATTCCACCCGCACCGCCTGTTCGCCACAGACGCTGTCGGCCATGCCGAGTGCCGCCAGTGCCTGCCCTGCGAAGGCTGCGGGCGCCTTACCCAGAATCTGGGCGAATGCCGGTGTGCAGCCCTGCACGCGTCGGTCTGCGGTGACCACAGCCAGCGGGATTGGCAGTTGCAGAAGGTCGAGCTCAGCGAGCGATACAGACTCTGACATGTCGATAGGCTCGGGCAGGGAAAGGTGGCAACCGACGTTGCATGCAAGGCCTGCACCGTGGAGCTCGCTCAGCAGGCCTCTGCACCTATGCAGCCAGACTCGGAGGATCGCTTCCATTCGACTTCAGTCGAGGCTCGAACAAATCACCTCGCTGCGCCGCAGCAAAAAGAACGCCGGCGCAAGGGCCGGCGTTCGCGTGGACAACTTGAGGCGCAGACTCAGCCTTCGTATTCGCCCAGCGCGGCCAGGCCATTGGCGCGCGCGCGCTCGAACACGGTGTTCTGCGCCGCCGCATAGTTGCCGGCCATGTCCTGCGCCCAGATCTTCAGCGCGGCCTGCTGCATTGCCCGACCGTAGGAGAAGCTCAGCGGCCACGGCGAGTGGCCGAACTCATTCATAGCGTTCAGGTGCAGGGTGGCGTTCTCGTCACTCTGGCCGCCCGACAGGAACACGATGCCCGGCAGATTGGCCGGAACCGACGCCTTCAGGCAGCGCAGGGTCGCCAGCGCCACTTCCTCGACGCTGGCCTGTTCCGGGCAATCCTTACCCGACAGAACCATGCTGGCCTTGAGGATGGTGCCTTCGATCAGCACGTTCTGCTCATACAGTGCGCCGAACAGCGAACGCAGGGTGGCCTCGGTCACTTCGTAGCAGGTTTCGATATCGTGGCTGCCGTCCATCAGGATCTCGGGTTCCACCATCGGCACGATGCCCTGCTCCTGGCACAGCGCGGCATAGCGCGCCAGCGCATGGGTGTTGGCATCGATGCAGGTACCGGAGGGCGTGTCTTCGCTGATGGTGATCACCGCCCGCCACTTGGCGAACTTGGCGCCGAGCCGCGCGTACTCCTTCAAACGATCGCGCAACCCGTCGAGGCCCTCGGTGATCAGCTCGCCCGGGAACCCGGCCAGCGATTGGGTACCCTTGTCGACCTTGATGCCGGGCAGGATGCCTGCCTTGAGCATGTATTCGGAGAACGGCACACCGGCGCGGGTCGCCTGGCGGAGGGTTTCGTCGTAGAGGATCGCGCCGGAGATGTGCTCGTTCAACGAGGGCGTGGTCAGCAGCATTTCGCGATAGGCGCGGCGATGCTCCTCGGTGTTCTCGATCCCGACCGACTCGAAGCGCTTCTTGATGGTGTTGGTCGACTCGTCGATCGCGATGATGCCCTTGCCCGGGGCAACCATGGCCTGGGCGATGTCTTCCAGATGTTCGATGCTCATATACGGCTCCGTTGGCAACCGTCGGCGGTTGGCCGATGGCGGGTGGGCGGTGCGCTGCCCCGCAAACAGGACAGCACGGAAATCGGGGGTGGTCGGACAGCTGCAAGCGTGGCGACCGTCACGCAAGTATAGCGGTTGAATTGTAAGCGTCCGCCCACCTCACCTACCTTCCTTACCTGATTCTCCCGACCGTCTCCGGTTTCCCCAACGGAGGACCGGTCGATGGCGTGTTCGGAGGCGTGGCGGTGGCGGGCGCATGTGCGC
>NZ_JBILJQ010000145.1:0-5372 GCF_044377145.1 Aquimonas sp. | reverse complement strand
CGCCTGCCGACCACGCGCAACCGGGACATCGACAGCTTGCTGCCGATCGAGGGCTGGGCGCCGATCTGCAACTGAGGCTCAGCACGGCGAGTGGGGAAGCGGTAGGTGGCTTGGGCGGACGCATACGTTTCAGCCCCGAGATCCGCCGCTGGTTTGATCGCAAGGCGAGCAAGAAGCCGCGCCCGGTTGCGATCAAATCCGTGGCCCACAAGCTGGCCCGCGCCGGCTACCACCTGATCAAAGACGGAGGCCACTTCGATGTGAAGCGAGCCTTCGGCTAAGTACACCGGCGGCGCCTGAGGTCGGGAAAGGGGTTGGTTCGTAACCACCAGATCTGAATGATCCAGGCGCCGTTGGACCCGATTCAAAGGCAGGGGCCGCCTGCCCGGCGAGCCAATCAAGGGTTGGACGCGCGCGACGAGAACCACGTTATCTGTGCAGCCGTTACCGGCCACATGGACGCCAGGGCAGAACCGATGAGTGTTTGGGGCAGCGATGCCGAGGGCGGAATGACCGCCTAAACCAAAATCTCGCGAAGCATGCTTCGCGGCTGGTGCGGCCGAGGGCCGCAGCCACACGTGAACACAGGCGGGGACGGTCAAGCCAAGAGCGGGTCAGCAGGAAAAAAGAGAAGCCCGGATCACGGGAGGAGTTTTGTCAGCCCTGTTGACACGGGCGGCGCAATGGTGACACGGGCGGCGCAATGGTGACCCCGTCACTCGCGTGGCGGTGGCGAGCGCTTGCGACAGAACTCGGAAGCGGAAACAACAAAGCCCGCCATTGGCGGGCTTTGTTGTGGGTGACCGAGAGCGGCTCAACTCAAGGGTGACTTCCAGCACTGGGATGCTACGAAGATAGACCTGGCCCCATCATTCCCGCTTGGCCTAGTCGCTCCGCTTTAGAAAAAGTGGAACAAGAACAAAGGGCTGAAGCACCAAGAGAACAACGATGAAGAGCATGAGGCCCGGTATCGCACCAATTCCGACCCCGAAAATAATACCGAGGCCACTTGAGACGATCAACGATGGGAGTTCAGCGAGAAGAAGCATCTTTATGTTCATTGCACCTCCTCCTCGAGCTTTTTCTGAGCAGAAGAAGCACCGGCTTGCCTTGCGACATCAACAACTCGGCCGGTCACTGACGCGGCGCCTTGCAAGGCGGCGGTGTTCCCGCTAATGGATTGCGTTGTAGCCGCGATATGGTTTCCGATTCTCTGAGGAGACATCGGTGCAGCAGCAGACATTTTTTCAGCCAACATGCCCGATGTGCCGCCCAACCCGGCGGCTAGGCTCATCCCACCGTTGGCAACTGCCGAAATTGCCATTTTCTCCATACTTGGCGTCTCTCCATTCGCTACGCTATCGACAGCTGAGCCTGCCGCGCCTACAACAGCATTGGCCCCAGCAGTGGCGACAACTGCCTGACCCACTGTCACTGTCCCGTTAACTGCGGCGGTTCTGGCTATTGAGGCGATACCTCCAGTGACCGCGCCGACTCCGGCCGAAACGGCGACAGAGGTCCAGTTTACCGACTTGTCCGGGTTTGCGATCTTCTGTGCGGCAATGTCCACGATGGCACCAATAGGAGCACCCCAAAGCGCCTGCACAAACCGCCCATCCGGATCCGTATAGGAATACGGATTATTGTTTGCATACCAATACCGATTGAAATTCCCACCGGTGTTCAGATCCACATACACCGGATCCGGGCTGATAAACCGCATCGCCACCGGGTCGTAGTACCGCGCCTTCATGTAGGTCAGGCCGGTCGCCCCGTCCTCCATGTGCCCGGTAAACGCCGGACCATTGCGGTAGCTGCCGCCGAGCAGGGTCGAGCCATACGGCGCACGCACATCGTCGAGCAACACCGTACCGAACTGATCGGTCTTCTGCCGCACGCTGCCCAGTGCGTCGGTGTGGATCGCACGGCGCACGCCGTTCTCGATCTCGCCGATCAGCCGCCCGCCCAGACGCGCGTACTTGCGGGTGGTGCCGGTGCTGCTGCGCTCCCACATCAGGTCGCCGGCCTGACTGTACACCTGGTACAGCGTCTCGCCGCCGCGCACCGTGCGGGCGCGGTGGCCGTGGGCGTCGTAGCGGTAGCTCTCGACCTTGGTGGAGGCGTCGTTCCAGGTCTGGGTGACGCGGTGACCGCTATCCCAGCTGAGGTTGAAGCCCTCGCCAGCGAACATGCGCCGGGTCATCTGGCCGCGGGCGTTGTGGGTATAGCTCGACACCGACGCGCCGCTGGGCTGGGTGATCGAGTTCAGGTGGCCTTGGCTGCCGTAGCTGTAGGCAAAGTCGATGACCCCGCCCATGGTGTGGCGGCGCAGGTTGTCCAGGCCGTCGTAGGCGTAGGTGGCCTTGCCCCAGCTGTAGCCCCACTGGCTGCGGGTGGTGGTCTGCGAGGGGCTGTCGGCCACCGTCAGCCGGTCCAGGCCGTCATAGGTCAGCCAGCGGCTGGCACTGCGGAACTGGCTGGGGTCGCCGACCAGATCGCTGATGCTGCCCAGGTTGCCGTTGCCGTCCCAGGCGTAGGAGTCGCGCAGGCGTTGGGTTCCGAACCAGCTGTCGCTGCGCTCGCTGGGCAGGCCGCGGGCATTGAGCTGCTGGCTGAAGCTGGCGCCGTTGCCGTAGGTGAAGCCGGCCAGCGGGCCGAAGCTGTGCCAGCTGACGTTGCTGGCGAACTGGCCCATACGGGTGGGACGACCCAGGCCGTCGGGATTCAGCGCCTCCCAGCTGCCGTCGGGGTAGCCAAGCTCGGACGCGGCGCCTTCGCTGGTGTAGCGGTAACCCAGCGCGAAACTCTGCCCATCGACGAGCAGCTGCTCCTGGGTTGGCAGGCCGCGCTTGTTATAGCTGTAGCTGCGGCTGATCTGGCTGCCGACGGGGCCGACGTTGGCGGTCTGCAGCTTGCCGTCCAGGTAGTAGGCAAACGCCACATCGTCAGTGCTGTCGGGGTAGTTGATAGCGGTCAGCTCATCCTTGGTGTTGTAGCTGCGCAGCACGCGCTGGTTGGCGGCCACGGACTCGCGGTCGCAGCTGCTGGTCGACGGCAGATTCTGACCATCGGCGGTCCAGGCCAGGCGGTTGGCCGCGTCGTAGTCCATGACCGTTGCGCCAGACTCGGAGTCGATGCGCTTGCACAGGCGCTGGTTGGCGTCGTAGACGAAACTGCGCAGTGCGGCGCTCGGCTCCCAGCTCCCTGTCGGCGTCACGTACCAGCCTTGTCGGGTGATCCGGGTCGGCTTGCCCCAGCGATCGCGCTGGATTTCGGTCGACTTGCGCTCTGGCTCGCTGATATTCACTGGCCAGTCGAAGGTCGGCTCGTCGTAGACCATGAAGCTGGTCGTGGTCTGGAAGCCACGGGCGTTGGTGTTGCGGACCGAGAAGCGGCTCAGGTACTCGGTGCTGCTGATCAGATCACCCAGCTCCGAGCTGCGGCGCTCCTGGGTGACGCGATTCAGCGCGTCATAGCTGCGGGTCACGCCCTGAGTGAGCGTGGTGTAGGCCACGCCGTCGGCCAGAGACGCCGGATACGACTCGAAGCTGAGGTTGCCCCTCGAATCGTAGGCGGTGCGCACGAAGCGCGCGCTGCTCGGCAGGTTGATGTCGCGCTCGCGGGTCAGGATCGGACGCCACAGGGCGTCGAACCAGGTGACGTGCTCGGAGCGGCCGCGCGTCTGCGTGCGCTTCCACAGGCCGGCGGGGATGCCGTACTCGGCGAAGCTGCGAATCTGATAGGCGGTGTCCTGATTGCTCCAGCTGGTGCTGTCGCCGGTCGGGAATCGCGTCTGGGTCAGGCGGCCCTGGGCGTCGTACTCGTAGTTCGTGGTATTGGCCAGGGCATCGGTCACGCTGCGGACGCGGCCATGAGTGTCGACGGTGGCCGACACCTGCGAATTGTCGGCGCTGTGAACGATGCTGCGGGGGACGCCGCGGTAGTAGTCACCCAATGTGACCATGCCGTTGTCCAGCGAAATCGCTTGATGCAGAGTTCCGTCCAGGTTGTACCAACGCCGATAGTCAGGAATACCGAACTTCACAATCCGGTTTATCTGGCTCTGAACATAGAAGTTAACCTCCTCGACGGTGAGAAGCTCGCGGTCGCGTCGGCTGACTGGTTGATTCAACACCCAGAGCGCTGGGAGTTCGCGATAGGAGAAAAACTCGCCCTTGCTGTACCCCAACGAGGAGCTGCGGGTAACCTCAACTGGAATCGCCCATTTATTGAACTGAAGCGCCTGCCACGTAAAAACGACGCCATCTTGGGTTATCTCACGCGACACAACCGGACGCGCGCTCCGCGAGAGCGGATTCTCGAAATAGGATTCGCGATCCTCACCCCAGACATCAGGGAACGGTTGCCCACTCGCGCTCGTCACATAGCCAATACGCTCACGCCGAAACTCAACTGCTCCCTTGCGCACCACTCGGCCCAACAGCATCCCGCTGTTGACACAGTATGAATTTCCGAATGTATGGGTGATTGTTGTATTGTCTGGCAGTGTCTCAACGACGTCCGCTTGACTACTCGGGAGCCCGCTGTCACAGGCGCCCGTCCACTGGCCAGTAGAGGACCACGTGGGAAAGTACTTATAGTTCCACGTCTGGGTAGGAGTACCAGGTCCCGAAAAGGTCTTGGACACAAGTGTTGTTGCTAGGTAGGCTGGGGGCTTGCCCGACACGATCGTTCGGATCGAACTGTCCGACCACATGGTTCCGCAAGTGCCCGGAGTGTGCATGGACCCGTGGGCAATCCGCCGAAAGCCAAACTGACCCACGGCGCCACTCGGGTGCTTGACTTGAACAACATGCTCTTGCCCCGGCGTCTGAGTGCTAAAAATGCCCGCGTTGTAATTGCAAAGGCGTCCGTAATTGCCTTCGTCAATACTATTGGGTCTTTCCGACACCCCCAGGAACGTGTATGTCCAATCTGATCCGTCTGGCAGCTCTACTCTCGCCAGAGTCTTAACCCTGCCCTCGCCCGTGTAAAAGTACTTCCAAGTGCGAGCGCCGTGGTTAACGCTCTCAATTTGGCCGGTATCGCTTGAGTAACGAACCTCCACTGACACTTGGTCTTTGCTGCGAATCCTCGTCAATCGAAACGGGTTGGCGGGGTCGTAGTCATACTCCACCCAGTTGCCGAAACGATCTTCGGCTCGTGTTGCGAAGAGATATATCTCAGACCGCGGCACCAAACGATGCCAGTCATTCGGGTCGTTCGGGTTAGGGAAGCTCTGATTTATCCGCCCCGACAGCTACCATAGTCCACCGCCCGCAGAATGTTCAGCCGATGAAGCAGACCACCTTCGACTCCCTGGCCTACACCGCGAAGAAGAAGCAGACGCGTCGCGAGAAGTTTCTTGCGGA
>NZ_JBILJQ010000144.1:0-5391 GCF_044377145.1 Aquimonas sp. | reverse complement strand
AACCGGACTTTCCGCGAGGAGGTCCTGGACCAGCCCTGTTCGCTCGCTTGGACGACGTCCGCGAGGCGGCCTGGTGGTGGATGCTCGACTACAACGAGGAACGACCCCATGACGCGCTCGGCGGGATAATGCCGACCGAACGCAAAGCCCAAGCAGCCGAGGGTTCTAGGAATGCTTTGTCCGCTTGACGGGGGAGCTTACGGGGCAGGTCAAACCTCGTCGCCAACGGCGAAGCCAACGGCCTCTGCCAGCAGACCTAGCTAACGGCCCGCCCCGCAAGTGATCGCCCGTCTCTGAATCGAACGGCACATTAGCTCCTTCGTCGGGTTATTCCTCTCCGCCCCCCCGCTGCAAGGTCGACGCGCGCAGTTCGCCGTACTCCGGCGAAGTCTCGGCCAGCACCATTTCCGGCCCCTGCGCCACGAGCCGGCCATCGCACATCACCAGCACTTCGTCGAAATATCGTAGCAGTTCGAGGCGATGCACCGATGCGACAAGGCAAGTTTCGGCGAATTCCGCGAACAGGTTCTGGTAAACGATCGCTTCCGTCCGCGCGTCGAGGCTAGCTGTGGGCTCGTCGAGAAGGACCAGCGAACTTCCGCGCGCCGCTAGAATGCCCCTAGCCAGAACCAAGCGCGCGCGCTGTCCGCCGGACCAGTTCGCACCGTTCTCGGCGATCTGGGCCTGCAACAGGTCGCCCTCGGAATCGACGAACTCCGTCACCATCGCCAATCCCAGCGCGTGCGGGAATTCCTCCGCAGCAGGGGCACCCTGCAGGGACTCGCACATCGCCAAATTCTCCCCCAGGGAGCCTTCGAACAGCTCGGCGTCCTGGGGAATCATGGTCGTCGATCCCCGCAGGAAACGCGCAGCATCCAGCGGAGTCATCACGACGGTGCAATTGGCAGGCTGCACGACGATCTGCTCGGCAACATAAAGTCCGGCGAGCACGCGCATGAGGGTACTCTTGCCTGAACCACTCTTCCCAATAAGCGCGTAACGCTTGCCGCGCTCGAGCGAAACCCGGATGTGGTCCAAAGCTGGCGCCTCGTCGCGTGCTCCACCGTGGTGGAACACCACACCTTGGACTTCGCAACGATCCCACGTTTGAAGAACAAGGGGCTTGTTCAGTTTATCGTCGACAAGGGCGGCGCGGATAGGGTCGGCGCTCTGGTAGTTGGCGTAATGTTCGGCGAACTGCTGGAAGTTACTCGCGACAGCAACGACGACCGCGCCGGCCTGTACCGCGTACTCCCAGACCATGTAGACATTGCCCAGCATCAACGCCTGCCCGCCATGCGATAGACGCAGCACGAGCCAAGCATACAAGCCGACTAGACAGCAGCTCAAGAGGCGGCTGGCCATGTCGACCACAAACCACTTGCCCTCGTTAATGAGAATCATCCGTTTAAGCGGTTCGAACAGCACCTCCAATAGTTGACCAAGAAGGCGGACGAAAGGGCGCGCCTGGCGCAGGGCGAGCACGGTAGTAGCACTGCCTAGAGCATCCGCGAGCACTGAACCATAGCGCCTGTTGGCATCGTTGGTACGGATCGCCAACCGCACGATCACTCGGTCGAAGCCAACCACGGACCATGAGATCACGATCAGCCCCAGCGCCGCCATGCCGCCTACTAGCGGGTGGATGAAGAAGAGCGCGGCGACTGGCCCTACGAGCCGCACCGCGCTGCTGACGTAAGCGAACTGGTTTTCAGCAAAAAGGCCAAGCGCTTCACTGCTCTGCTGCACCCTGTGGGCCGTGCCAACTGAATGATTGCGTTCGTGCCAGATCAGAGGGAACGAAAACAGTCGTTCTGTCAGCGTGGTCGAGACCCGAGCACGCACCGCAAGTGCCACATTGCGTTCCAGGATTCTTCCCGGTGCGTGCATTAACCAACTTGCCAACGCGGCGCTGAGTACGGCGATCAGCCAAAGGGCGGCATCGCCTGCGCCGTCACCCCCCCGCGCCTGCAGAATGTTGAAGGCGTTGCCAAGCAGGTAAGGGATCAACAGCAACACCACTTGCGCACCAATCAAGAGCAGCATCGAGCCCAAAAGAGCAGCGCGGTTGCCGTGGGCCTGTCGCCAGAGCTCTCGATACAGAAGCAACACGGGGCTGACTCGTCTACCCAGCTTCGCCTCTTCAGAATTCATGTGGTTCCAGCAATGAGGAAAGGGATGCCCAGGGCGGTCGGCGGTCTCAACTCTGAAACGCAACACCCCTGGGGAGCGTGGTGGACCAGGTGACGTAGCCTGAGCTCCTCTACCTGCAAGTGGAGTTGCCCATGTCCAGAGGTCACCTGACCCACCCGGAACGATATCAGGCGCATGCGCTGCGCGAGTCCGGCTTTCGCCTGACATCGAGTAGGAAAGTAGATGAAGCGCTCAGCCAGCACAATCTGCCGCGAACTCATGCAGGCCGCTCTCCGCGCGCTTGCGAACCCCAAACAGGCGGTCAGTGAACTCCTTCCGTTGTCCGTCCGAACAAAGCGAATCTTGACCGTACAACGTGCGTGCATCGCCGTAAGCGTCCGCCCATCTCACCTTCCCTCCTGACCTGATCTTCCCGACCGTCGCCGGTTTCCCGGAGTGAGGACCGGTCGATGGTTTGTTTGGAGGCGTGGCGGTGGCGGGCGCATGTGCGTTCGCAGGTGTGCAGTGGTTTAAGCCAGGCGGCGTACTGCCAGCTGTGGGGTATTCCGCGGCGGGAGTTCGCTGCGTGGCGACGGCGGCTGTGGGCCCAAGAAACTGCGCCGCTGCGGCTGCTGCCGATCGCGCGGAGGGGCGGCTGATTCGCCTGCCTTTGCAGTGGTTCCTGGCGGTGGAGCCGATCGATCTGCCCTGCGGTATGGATCGGCTGCTGGTGTGGGTGCAGCGCAGCGGCGGTGCGGCCTCGGGTTCGTTGGGCTACGTGTTCCGCAACCGCGCCGGCTCGCGGATCAAGCTGCTGCTGATCGACGGCACCGGCGCCTGGCTGAGCGTGCGTCGGCTGCACGCCGGGCGCTTCCACTGGCCGCGTTCGAGCGATGTGAAATGCGAGCTGTCGTGCGAGCAGTTCGCCTGGCTGTGCGCGGGCGTGGATTGGATGCGATTGTCTACGAGTGTGGTGCCCGAACACACGTTCTGATCCCTTACGGTGGCGGCATGTCCAAACCGGCTGCCGCCATCGCTGAGCTTGACGTGCTGCGCGCGCTGATTGAGGCGCAGCTGCAGCGAATCACCGAGCAGGAATCCGCACTCTCCGAGCGCGACCAGCGCATCGCCACCCAGCAGCGACAGATCAAGAATCGCGACCGCACGGTACAGCACCTCAACCACGAGGTGGCACGCCTAAAGCGGCTGCAGTTCGGCGCTAAGACCGAAGCGGGGAGCGCGCTGTAGCTCGAGCTGTTCGCCGACACCCTGGCGGAGGCGCTCGCCGCCGCCGAGCAGGCGCTGGAGCAGGCGAGCGAGGCGGAAGTGGCGTCACCTGCCGAGGCGCCGATCGCCCGCCCTGCCACGGCCACGCCCAAGCGCCAGGCCCTGCCGGCGGAACCGCCGCGCGTCACCACCGTGCACGAGCCCGCGAGCGGCTGCACGTGCGCCACCTGCGCCACGGCTTTGATCAAGATCGGCGAGCACGTCAGCGAGAAGCTGGCGAATACACCGGCGACATTCCACGTCGAGTGCCACGTCTATCCGTAGTACGCCTGCCGGGCGTGCGAGACCGTCGCCGCCGAGCCGGTCGCACCGACCATCATCGACCGCGGCCTGCCCGCGCCCTCGCTGGTGGCGCAGGTCCTGCTGGCCAAGTGCACCGACCACCTGCCGCTGTACCGGCAGCAGGCGATCTACGGCCGCGCCGGCGTCGAGCTGCCACGCCGCACGCTCGCCGACTCAGTCGGCGCCTGCGGAGTTGTCCTGCAGCAGCTGGCCGATCGCTTGCGCGAACGACTGCGAGAACAGGCCTGCCTGCATGCCGACGAAACCACGGTCGGCACGCTCGATCCGGGCAACGGCAAGACCCAGCAGAGCTACTTCTTCGACTACCGAAGTACCGCCGGACCGCCGATCGTGGTGTTCGATTACGGCACCAGCGGCAGCGGCAGCGGCAAACATGCCGCGAGTATCTCGGGGATTGGCGCGGTGCGCTCCTGGTCGACGATTACGCCGGCTACATGGCCCTTTTCAAAGACGGCGTCACCGAGCTCGCCTGCTGGGTGCAGGTGCCGCGCAAGTTTGTCGAGGTCGCACAGGCCAGCGGCAGCGCACTCGCACAGAAGGCCGTCTAGCGCATCGGCGAGCTGTATCGCATCGAGGCCGAAGTGAAGGAACAGGGTCTGTGAGATGACGCTCTGCGCGCCTACCGCCAGCAGCGCGCCGCGCCGAAGCTGGCCGAGCTGCACGACTGGCTGCAGGCGCTGAGCCTCAAGGCACTGAAGAACAGCGGCCTGGCCAAGGCGGCGAACCACGCCCTCAGCCGCTGGCCCGCGCTGTTGCGTTACCTCGACGACGGCGGTCGACCGATCGACAACAACCCGATTGAAAACGCCATCCGCCCGATCACACTCAGCCGCAAGAACTGGCTGTTCATCGGCGGCACGAATGCGGGCCCGCGCGCCGCCGCCATCATGAGCCTCATCGCCACCGCCAAAGCAAACGGCCTCTGCCCACAGGGCTGGCTGACCTACGTGCTCACCCGTCTGCCGACGACACGCAATCGGAACATCGACAGCCTGCTGCCGATCGAGGGCTGGGCCGCGGTCAGCGGCTGAGGCTCAGCACAACGCGAGCGTTTGCAGTGGGTGTCGACACCGGCCCCTTACGCAGCGCCTTCAGGAACCGGCGCGCCGCAGCCGCTGCCTTGTTTGCGCGGATTTCGGCGTAGACCTAGCGGGTCGCGCGGACGATGGCGAACAACAGGTAGCAGCGCTGCGTCTCGTCGGACATCTGCGGCAGGTACTTAAGGAAGTTCTAATTTATCTGAGCTTCCCACACGCCATGGATGACGTGCTCGCGAATCAAGCACGCAAGTGCATGATTCTGCTCGAGTGAGTCCGGACCTGCGCCGGACTCACGGGTTCTACCCGGCGGATTCAACTTCGAATCGCAACACGCTTCTTGAGGGCTTCGGCGAAGACCTCGTAAGGGGTGCGCCAGCCTAGCGCTTTCCTCGGTCGGCTGTTGATCCTGCGCTCGATCTCTTGCAGCCGCTCGTCACTGACTGTCGCGAAGTCGGTGCCCTTGGGCAGGTAGTAGCGAACCAGCCCGTTGCCGTTCTCATTCGAGCCGCGCCGCCACGACGCGTAGGGCTCGGCAAAGTAGAAGTCGGCCTTGCAGGCGATCGCGATGATCTCGTGCTTAGCAAACTCCTTTCCGTTGTCCGCGGTGAGCGTGTGCACCAGGTGCTGG
>NZ_JBILJQ010000086.1:0-19671 GCF_044377145.1 Aquimonas sp. | reverse complement strand
AGTCGGGAGTCGGGAGTCGGGAGTCGGGAGTCGGGAGTCGGGAGTCGGGAGTCGGGAGTCGGGAGTCGGGAGTCGGGAGTCGGGAGTCGGGAGTCGGGAGTCGGGAGTCGGGAGTCGGGAGTCGGGAGTCGGGAAGAGCTTGCGTGGCGAGCTTGGTGATTGCTAGGAAAACCGAACCCTCTCCCCAACCCCACCTTCGCTCCGCTCGGGCTCGCAGGGCCGTCGGCTGCCACCGGCAGCCGACAAACGGCCCCGACTCGCTCCACGGGGAGAGGGGCTCAGGTTGAGGAGCGTTGTGGCTTCGGCTTCGGCTTCAGCTCTGGCTTCGGCTGTGGCTTCGGCTGTGGCTTCCGCTCAGGCTTCTGCGGGCACGACGCCCGCGCTCTGCCCGGGGCCCCTGGGGAGCGGCGGGAGGCGGTCGATCAGCCCGAAGGGTCGCCGGCAGGGATGCCGGCGAGGTTTTTGACAGGCCAAGGATGGCCTGTCCGAAAACCCCGACCGACTCACGCGTACCCGAAGTGCAGGATGCACGCAGGGCGCGGACGAGGGGTGGCCTTCTCTTTGGTTACTTTCTCTTGGCCACTCAAGAGAAAGTGACTCGGCCGGCCCGCAGGGCCGACCGAAAGCTCTTGATCTTGCTACCCGCTTCGGTCACCGAAAGAACAAAACAGCTCCGGTGGGTCGAGACTCGTGCTATTGGCGCAGCCCGAGCGCTCCTAAGGCACAACTTGTTCCGCGACAGAGCGCAGTGCCGGTGGGTCAAGACCCACCCTATGCCCGCTCGGGGAACCCATCAGACCCAGACGTAACCCAACCTCAAACCGCATCCGACAACGAAGTAAACGTAAAATCCCGCACCTTCATCGCCGGCACCATCATCGACAACCCCGGCCCGCCACCGACACCCGCTCCGCCATTGATGCGCTCGGTCTTGCCCAGCTCCTCGATGTTGTTGAGCATGATGATCGGCGATTCGTTGAAGCGGAAATTCTTGATCGGGTGGCGGATCTCGCCATCCTCGATGTAGAAGGTGCCGTCGCGGGTCAGGCCGGTCAGCAGCACGGTCTGCGGGTCGACCATGCGGATGTACCAGGTGCGGGTCACCAGGATGCCGCGCTTGGTAGAGGCGACCATCTCGTCGGTGGTTTTGTCGCCGCCGCTCATGATGATGTTGCCCGGCATCGCGATCGGGGTGAGCTCATTCTTCTGCGCCCAGAAGCGCGAGTAGTTGAGGTGCTTGACCACACCGTTCTCGATGATCGGGTGCTTGGCGCGGGCCATGCCTTCCATGTCCCAGGGCAGCACCGGCACATCCGGGTGGCTGGGGTCGGCGAAGGCGTTGATGCGCTCGTCGAACACCTTCTCGCCGATGCGGTTGCCGCCGCCCTTCTTGGACAGGAAGCTGCGGCCCTCGTCGGCCTGGCGGGCGTCGAAGCCGAACAGCATGAACATCAGCAGGCCGGACACCGCTGCCGGCTCCAGCACCACCGTGTATTTGCCGGGCTCCAGCGCCTTGGCGTCCTGGCTGCCCTTGGCCTTGCGAATGGCGGTCTTGATCTCGGCGGAGGCATCGAACTTGGACGCGTCGGCCAGGTTGCGCGCGACCCAGCCCGAGCCCGTCTCGTCTGCAGTGCGCACGGTGCAGGTGTAGTCCAGCGAGTTCAGCTGCTGGTAGCCGAAATTGCCGCGGCTGTTGGCGGTGGCCATGAAGCCGGTCTCGTCGGCCAGATAGCCGGCCGCGACCAGATTGTCCTCACGGCAGGGCTTGATCGAATCACCGGCGACCTTGGCGCGGAACGCCGGGTCGATGTCGGCGGTGGCCTGCACGAAGGTCGGGGTCGCGGTGTAGGTCTGTTTGTCCACGGCCGGAACAAACTCGGGGTTCTCCGGCGCCAGCTGGGCGAGTTCTTCTGCGCGCCGCACCACGCGCTCCAGCGAGGCATCGTCGAAGCTGTTGGTGGTGGCGATGCCGCTGCGCTTGCCGAACGCCACCTGCACGGTGAGGTTCACTTCATTGACCACGCCGCTGGTCGACACCGAGTTGCGGGCAAAACGGATATTGCCCTGGCGGTTGCCGGCGAGGGTGGCGATGCACTCATCGCCCTTGGCCAGCGCAATCACCTTGTCGAGGATCGCCTTGGCGTCGGCTTCGGTATACATGCTCATTTCGTTCTCCGAGTCGCTCAGCCGAGGTTGCGGGCGGTGTTGATGACATTGATGCCGCGGAAGCGGGCGGTGGCCGAGCCGTGAGAGACCGCCGACGACTGCGAGGGCTGGCCCTTGCCGTCGAAGAAGCTGCCGCCCATGCGGTAGTCGCGCTCGTCGCAGATGCCGTCGCAGGCGTTCCAGAACTCCGGCGTGCGGATCTGGTAGGCCACGTCTTCCAGCGGGCCGGTGATCTTGCCTTCCTTGATCTCGTAGAACAGCTGGCCGCCGAACTGCGCGTTGTAACGCTGCTGATCGATCGAGAAGCTGCCGGCGCCGACGATGTAGATGCCGTTCTCAACATCGGCGATCAGCTGCTCCGGCGTCAGCTCGTCCTTGCCGGCCGCCAGCGACACGTTCGGCATGCGCTGGAACTGCACCGCGTTCCAGGAATCGGCATAGCAGCAGCCGTGCGATTCCTTCTCGCCGATGATGTGGGCCTGATCGCGGATCGCCTGGTAGTTCACCAGCACGCCATCCTTGACCAGATCCCAGCGCTTGGTTGGTACGCCTTCATCGTCGAAACCGACCGCGCCGAGGCTGCCGACCTGGGTCTTGTCAGCGAACAGGGTGACCTTGTCGCTGCCGTACTGGAACTTGGCCTCGCGTTTGTCGAGCGTGGCGAAACTGGTGCCGGCGAAGTTGGCCTCGTAGCCGAGCACGCGGTCGAGCTCCAGCGGATGGCCGACCGACTCGTGGATGGTCAGCCACAGGTGCTGCGGGTCGAGCACCAGGTCGTACTTGCCGGGCTTCACGCCGGGCGCCTTCAGCTTCTCGACCGCCTGCTGCGCGGCGGCAGTGGCGTCTTCGATCATGTTGTAGCTGTTGCGATAACCGATCACGCCGCCCGGCATTTCGATCCGCTCGGCGGCGCTGCCGTCGAGGTACTCGTAGCCCATGCCGACCGGCGTCGACAGGCCCGCACGCGAGCGGAACTTGCCGGTGCTCTTGTCGACCGCGGTGACCTGCAGCGGCACCCACAGGCGGTGTACGTCCTGATCGATGTAGCTGCCGTCGGTGGAGGCGAAGTACTTCTGCTCGTTGATCGCGAACAGGGTCGAGTTGACGAAGCTGGCCCCGGCCGCCATCGCCGCGGCATTCACCGCCAGCAGCAGGTCGACCTTCTCCTTCAGCGGTACTTCCATCGCGTTCTTCTTGATCGGCGTGGCCCAGCTGACCTCGCCAACGCCCTTCACCGGCGCCAGCTGCACCGGCTCGATCTGCACGCCGGCATTGGCCTTGGCGATCGCCACCGCTTCCAGCGCGGCGGCCACGATCGCCTCCGCGGTCAAGGTGCTGGTGGCGGCAAAGCCCCAGGTGCCATTGGCGATCACGCGGATGCCGGCGCCGATCGACTCGGTGCTGGCCACGTTCTGCACCTTGTCTTCGCGGGTGACGACAAACTGATTCAGATAGCGACCAATACGCACATCGCAGTAACTGGCACCGGCCTCGGTGGCGGCGCTCAGCGCGCGATCGGCCAGCGCCTTCTTGATCGCGAGATCAATCCGGCCGTCAAGCAGCTCTTCGGCGGCGATCAGGCGGCCGGGGCGGGCCAGCAGGAGGCCGGCGGCGCCGATCCCGGTGATGGTTAGAAAGTCACGTCTGTCCATGGCGGTCTCCGCGCATGCATGAGGGAAGGGTCTTCGGCACCGCGCGGCTGCGGGGTGGGCGGCATGGACAGTGCACCGCGGGCGAAACAGCAGCATGTGCCACAAGCCCGGGTCACCGCCGCAGCTGACCTGCATCAAGGCGCTGCGCGCGGCAACGCCCCTAAAGTGCGGCGCATGTACGCATCCGCCTTCGCCCCGGCCCTGCTCAAGCAGCATCTGCTGCGACCCGCACCTGTGCTGCCTCCGCGCGGTCAGCCGGGATTTGTGGCGCGCAGTGCGCTGGCGGCGATCCGCAGCAGCAATGCCGACCCGATCCCGCGGCCGCTGTCGCTGCAGGTGCAGCTGCCGACGGAGGCCTCGGCGGGCGCGCTCGCAGCGCAGCTGGCGCGGCTGACGCGGGAGATCGAGCTGATCGGGCCGCGCTTCGATCGCGACCGCGATGTGGTGGCGCTGGATGTGTTTGCGCTGGCGCCGTCCAACGCTGTGTCGACCTCGCGAGTGCCCGCTGCGGAGGCGCTGGCCGAGCTGCTGTACAGCCTGTCGCGCCAGTTCTATTTCAGCCCGGCGCCGGACCGCGAGTTCGGTCTGCATCTGGACCCGGCGCAGCTGCGCGCGGGCGAGCTGGAGCGCCTGGCCGCACTCGGCATCAACCGCTTGATGTGGCCAGTGCGGCTGGAGCCGAACGATGACGGCCCAGCACTTGAGCACGGCGCGTTTGCACTGAGCCGCGCTCGCGGCGCCGGCCTGCGCAGCGCTGGCCTGAACCTGAGCCTTCGCTGGCTGCTGGGCACCCGCGACAGCGCCTGCGTGACCGCGCTGCTGGCGCTTTCCCCGGATCGGCTGAGGTTGGACCCGGCACCGCCGAACGCTGCCAGCGCCAGCGATACGGAGACCCTGGCAGATCTATACACGCGCGTTCTCGACGCCGGCTATCGACCGCTCGGCTTCGATCGCTTCGTGCGGCGCGGCGACGACTGCGAGGCGATCAAGCCCTGGCCGCGCTTCAATCCGCCGCTCGGGCTGGGCTGCGATCAACTCGGACTCGGCCCGGCGTCGCGCAGCCGCGTCGCCGACGCCTGCTGGGTCAGTCCGACCGCTGCCGGTGCGTGGTCGGCGGCGCTCGATGCGGCACAGATTCCGCTCGCCTCGGGCTGCCGGCTGGATGCCGATGCACTGCTGCGACTGGATCTGCTCGACGCACTGGAAACCGGCGACCGGATCGAGTTCGGGCCGCTGCAGGAGCGTCATCAGCTCGAGCTGGCACAGCATCTCGCAGCGGAGTTCGCGGCCCTGCGCGGGCTTGCCGATGCAGGCCTGTGCGAGCTCGACCGCAGCGGCCTGGTGGTGCTGCCGGCCGGGCGTCTGCTGCTGTCCCTACTGTGCGCCGCACTGGCGCCGCGTTAGGACGCACGATATGCATCGCGTAGGATCAGGCACCGCGCTCGCCAGCCCTTGCCCGCCATGACCTCCAGCAGCGCCTTTCACCCCCGTGCCAATCCGATCGCCGATGACGGCGACGAACTCAGATTCTGTTCGACCTGCGCGTTTTCGGGCGCCTGCGGGGCCGAAGGCTACGACAAATCGGCCTTGCTGGAGCTGCACTGCCTGGTCGAACACATCGGGCCGTTCGCAACTGGCGATTACATCTTTCGCGAAGGGGATCCGTTCAATGCGATCGCCGCGGTGCGCGCCGGCTCGGTCAAGACCTTCACCGTTGATGCCAGCGGCCGCGAACAGGTGCTGGGCTTCTTCCTGCCGGGCGAGGTGATCGGCCTGAACGCGATCCACAGCGCGCGCTTTCCGTGCAATGTGATGGCGCTGGACACGGTGATGCTGTGCCGGTTTTCGTTCCCGATGATGGCCACCCTGGCCAGCCGCATGCCCGGCCTGCAGGCGCAGTTGTTTCGCCTGCTCAGCCAGGACATCAACAAGGCCGCCCTGCTGGCCGGCGACTTCAGCGCCGATGAGCGCATGGCCGCGTTTCTGGTCTCGTTCTCACGCCGCCTTGCCGCGCGCGGGTTCTCGCCCACCCGCTTCAACTTGAGCATGGCGCGTACCGATATCGCCAACTACCTGCGGCTGGCCGCTGAAACCGTGTCGCGGGTGATGCGGCGGTTCCAGGATGAAGGCCTGCTGCGGGTCGACCGGCGCGAGTTCGAGGTGATCCAACTCGGCCGGCTGGAGGCGCTCGCCAAGCCGGTGCTGCGCGAATAGGCGGCCGCGCCGGAAGCCGGCACGCGCCGCTTCCGCCTCGGGCTAGAACTGCAGCGCCAGGCTGACACTCAGGCTGCGCCCGGGCTGGGTGTAGAAGCCCGCATTGGTCACGTTGGCGGCCAGGCCGCGCACCGTGGCCCAGCGCCAGTAGGCACGGTCGCCGAGGTTGAATGCGCCGAGGTTCAGGCGCAGGCGCTCGTGCAGCTGCATCCAGACGAAGGCATCGATCACGGCATGCCCGGGTGGGGCGAACAAGGCGCCAGCGCTTTCATCCAGTGCACGCTTGGCGCGCACTCCGGTGGCGATCAGTTCGGCGCCCCAGCGTCCGCTGCCGGCCGCATAGTTCAAGCCAAACACGGCGGTGTCGGGGTCGACACTGTTCAGCGGCTGCTGACGGCGGCTGTCGTCGCCATCGGCCATCGCCAGCGCGGCGTTCAGGCTGAAGCCCTCAAGCCGCGCGTTCAGGCCAGCCAGATCCAAGTCGAGCTCGGCCTCGATGCCCTCGATGCGCGCACGGTCGCGGTTGACCGACTGGAACACCAGCGCACCGCTGCTCGGATCGATGCCCAGGTTGGCGCGCGATTCGATCAGGTCACGGTAGTCGTTGCGATAGACGGACACGCTGGCGTGCATGCGCTCGCCGCTGAAACGCCAACCCGCCTCCAGGCCGCGGCTGGTCTCGGGCTTGAGCGCGGGGTTCGGCCGCACTTCGTAGTTGAGCAAGGTCAGCGACAGGCCGATGTTCAAATCCGAGAACGGTGCCGCGCGAAAACCCTGCGCGTACTGTAGAAACAGCTGGCTCCGCTCAGAAGCGGCAAAGCGCAGGCCGAGCTTGCTGGTGAGACTGTCCTCGCGGCCGTCAACCACCTCCACCTCGGGGTAATCCTCAATGAACATCGCGTCCGGCCGCGCGTCCAGCCGGTACTGGTCAAAGCGCAAACCGGGGATCAGCGCGAAGCGGCCGAGGCTGATTTCGTCCTGCACGAACACCGCGAGGCGTTCGCTGACCGAAGTTGGAAAATCGCGTACCGGAAAGCGCTCGCCCAGAACAATCGTCGAGGTGCCGCCGGTCAGCAGATTGGTTTCAGTGCCGTCGCGCTGGCCCTGATAGCGCCTGCGCTCAAGCTCCAGCCCGGCCAGCAGTTCATGCGAAAGGGCACCGGTGCGGAAGCTGCGCGTGCCCAGCAGATCCAGGCCGAGGTCGCGCTGCTCGAATTCGAAGCGCCGCCAGCGCAGGGATGCGAACGGCGTGGCGCGATCGGCCAGCCGGAATTGTTCGGTGTCCTGACGCGTTGCGCTGTCCTGCGTGTACAGCAGGGCCTCGACGCGCTCGAAGCCGAACAGCGGCGCCTCCCAGCGCGAGGCGACACTCACGCGATTGCGGCGCTGGGCGTCGTCACCCAGCAGCCGATAGGTTGTGGCGAAACGGCCGGGCGCAAAGTGCTGACTGACGACATCGGTCTCGACCGCGCTGCGCTGATGCTCGAAACCGAGCTGCCAGTGGCCGTGCGCGCCAAAGCCGCGGCCGAGCTTGCCGAGCAGGCTGCGCGCCAGGCGGTCGCTGGGGTTGGCGTCCTCAGCCGGCGTTTCGCCGCGATTGCCCGGCGTGCCTGCTTGGCGCAACGAGGCGACCAGCAGGCCCTCAAGCCCCTGCGCACCTGCAAAAGCATGGCTGAATCCGAGCTGCCGGCTGGCATCGCGCCCCGCATAGCCGGTCTGCAGTCCGAAGTGTCTGTCGCCGCCGCTCATCGACAGCAGGCTTTGCGGGTCACGCGTGCGGATCGCGACGATGCCGGCCAGCGCATCGCTTCCATACAGGGTTGAAGCCGGGCCGCGCAGCACTTCAATGCGCTCGATGCTGGCGAGCTCGCCGAGGTCGCGCCCGGCGGCGGCGAACTGGCCGACCGCGAACGCATCCGGCAGCGGCACGCCATCGATCTCGACCCGCACCCGATTGCCGCCAAGGCCGCGAATCGACACGCCCTGCGCGCCGAAGCGGCTGGGCTCGCTGTCCATGTGCAGGCCGGGCACGTAGCGGAGCAGATCAGCGGCATCCACCGCCAGCCGTGACTCGAACTGCTCGCGGTCGATCAGGCTGACGCTGGAGACGACCTGCGACAGCGGTTCGGGCACGCGGCGCGCAACCACCACGATCTGGTCCAAACGGGTGGGCTCGGCGGCAGCAGCCGGCGCGGCGGGGTGCGCAACGCTGGGCAGCACCAGCGCCGCCAGCGCGAAGCTCAGCGCGCGCGCCAGTGGATTGGGACGGGACATCGACAACATGGCTGCGCTCCAGAACGGTCGTGGTTGACCTGACCAGACTGGAAGCAGCGGGCGCATTGGAAGTTGACTGATCTCAAGTGCGGCCGGCGCAGTCCTGGCGAACACGCGATCAGTTGATCTGGATCAGCTCGGCGGCGACAGCGACCCGGACCTGGCAGCAAGCGGTGCCGCGAAGCAGCGGGTGAGCGCACCGCAGGAGCAGTTTCGCCGGAATCCAACGGCGGCAGCGTCCGATGACGACGCCGGACTCCGCGGCTGCGAGGCGTGGCCCCGCAGCCGCGGAGTGACTCAGTAGCGCAGATCCAGGCTGAGGAAGAACTGCCGCGGCGCGCCCGACTGCAGGGTGTAGTTCAGGCCCTGCGGATCGGAGGTGACGAAGCCGTTGCTGCCGACGGTGGCGAAGTAATCCTTGTCGAGCAGATTGTTGATGCTCAGGCCGAGCTTGACGCTCTCGAACATCGCGAGGTCGTCCCAGCTGTAGCTGACGCCGGCATCGACCAGCCAGAAGTCTTCGACCTTGCTGTCATTTGTGTAGGTGATGAAGCGCTCGTCGGTGAACTTGCCGCCGATATGCGCCTCCAGCCCACCGCTGCGGTAGCTCAGCTCGGAGGCGAACAGCAGCTCCGGCGCATCCACCACGCGCTTGCCGCGTACGGGCACCACGGTGCTGCCGTCGAGGTAGTCGGAGCGGTACTCCGAGCGGTTGTACGACAGCGAGTTGAACCATTCGATCGAGTCCGACGCACGCAGCACGAAGGTCGTCTCCGCGCCGGTGGAGCGCACGTCACCGACGTTGGCGAACGAGGACGGGCAGCCGACAATGCCGGCACAGCGCGCGATCGCCAGCAGACGGTTCTGGAAGTCGACGGTGTACACGGCCAGCGAGGCCTTGTACGCATCCGTACTCAAGCGCACGCCCAGTTCCAGCGTGTCCGAGGTTTCCGGTTCCAGGGTGGCGGCGAAGGTATTGAAGGCGGTCTGGCTGGTGCTGAAGGGGCCGTTGACGCCGCCGCGGAAGGCCGACAGGTTTTCGGTGTAGGAGGCGAACAGCTCACTGCCCTCGCCCAGACCGAAGCGCAGTCCGGCCTGCGGCAGGAAGCTGTCCTTGGCGACGATGCGGCCACCGGCGCGGCTGCCGATCAGGTTGGTCGAGACCACTTCGACTTCGGTGCCCTTGAAGCCGACGTCGGCGCTCAGGCGGCCGTCCATCAGGTCGATGCGATCGGTCAGCCAGTACTGGCTGGTCTCGATGTCGAAGCGCTGGCGGAACACGCGCAGATCAGGATCGCGATAGAAGAAGATCCGGTCCGGTGCGGCGGTCAGGTCGTAGAAGTTGCGCTGCAGACCATGCACGTTGTTCTCGCGCCAGACGCCGGCGCTGACGGTGTGTCCATCCAGCGCCAGGCTGAGGCTGGGGATCACACCGCTGCGCTCGATGTCGTATTCGGTGGTGCGGATCGAGATCGGCACGGCCGTCGACGAGGCCCGGTAGGGCGTCGCCCACTGGCCTTGGCCATCGTTGCGGTGGTAGTAGCCGAGCAGCTGCACGGCCAGCGCGTCGCTGGCCTGCCAGTCGAAGGTCAGCGCGGCGAGGTCGTCGTCGCGCAGGCCGCGGCCCAGGTAATAGGCATCGTCCAGCGAGTTGACCGCGCCGCTGTACTGGCCGCGTGCGGCATTGAGGGCGCGCTGCCAGTCCGGCGCGTAGTTGTCCCAGTCCCAGCCCAGCCGGCGCTGCGACTCCAGCGACAGGTCGCCGTAGTCGGTTTCCTGCCGGCGCGAGGTCGCGGCGTAGGCGGTCAGCATCCACTGCTCGCTCGCCATTACCGCCTTGCCGTTGAACTGCCACTGCTCCTGCGGGCCGTCACCCTTCCACTTGTCGGTGCTGGCATACACGCCGCTCACGAACGCGGACACGCCCTTGCGCTCGCCGGTGTCGATGCTCAGAAAGCTGCGCGTGGTCGAATCGCTGCCGACCATCTGCGACACCCGCAGACCGGGATCAAGCGAAGGCGCGCGGGTGAAGAATTGGGCGGTGCCGCCAAGGTTGCTGGTCGAGGCGGTGCTGATGCCGCCGGCACCCTGGGCCAGCTCGACGCGGTCGATGTTCTCGCTGAGCGCGGCGCGGCTGATGTGCAGGCCGTTGTGGTTGCCATAGCTCATGTCGCCGAGCGGGATGCCATCGAGGGTGAAGCCCAGCTGGTTCTGGTTG
The DNA here is from genome assembly GCF_044377145.1 of Aquimonas sp. Lineage (NCBI taxonomy): Bacteria > Pseudomonadati > Pseudomonadota > Gammaproteobacteria > Lysobacterales > Lysobacteraceae > Aquimonas > Aquimonas sp. The sequence continues at coordinate 9,147 of NZ_JBILJQ010000086.1, read as the reverse complement.
AAGCCGCGCACGGTGATGCGGGTGGACCATTCGTAGGCGCCGAACGGATCGGACGAGGTGAAATTCACCCCGGGCAGGCGGCTCATCACTTTCAGCGGGCTGGTGCCCGGCGCGCTGCGCTGCAGGTCGGCAGGCGACAGCTTCTGCACCTGGCGGGTTTCACCCTCGCCGATGACCGAAATGGCATCGAGTTGGAGCGGGTCGGCGCTGGAGGCGGCCGAGGTATCGGCAGACGTGTTGGCCAGAACAAGCGCTGGCTGCAGCGCCAACGCGATCGAAAGAGCCAGCAGATGGGTACGGTTCACGGGGGAGGACCTTGGGGAGTCGCCATGCATTGGAAGATCGGCGCACGGCGGATGGCGTCGCCGATGCGTCTGCGGGCGGGGCCGAACCCCGCGCGACGCGGACGATGGGCAACGGAGTTGACGTGCTGACGACGCTTTGGCGTCAGTTTTTTGTCAGACCTGTGGCAACGGCCCTCGGCTTGGGCGTGCAGGCGTCTTCTGCACGGCGGCGAACAACGCCCCCGGCTTCTGGCGGCCGGCGGATCTCGAAGCCACAGGCACATCAACGGCCATCTCGACAATCACGCGATCAGCTGACCTGGATCAGTTCGGAGCCGGTGGTGGCAGGGCGATGCTGCCGGCGAACGGTGCGGATACGCCGCGCCGGGCATGCCATCCGAAGGAGATCGCCATGCGCTACCGCCACATCGCCAGCGCGCTCGCGCTGATGTTGTTCAGCGCCACCGCCTGCAGCAGCGACACTGTCAACGAACGCGCGCCGAAAACCGCCGCCGAGGCCGGCCAGGCCGCCTATCTCGCCAACTGCGCCGCCTGCCATCAACCCGATGGCGCGGGCCTCGCTGGCGCCTTCCCACCGCTGAAGGGTTCGGACTGGCTGACGAGCCAAAGCGCCGAGGCACTGATCGCCGCGGTGCTGACGGGTTTGTCCGGCCCGATGACCGTGAGCGGCAAGGACTACAACGGCGTGATGCCGGCGATGAGTCATCTCAGCGACGCCGACATCGCGGCGATCCTCAGCTACGTCAACAGCGGCATCAACAGCGGCGGCGACGCGATCAGCGCCGAGCAGGTCGCCGCGGTCCGCGCCAGCAGCGGCACCTCGGCCGACCCGGCCCAGGGCCAGGCGCATCCAGGCACCAGCCAGGCCCAGGCCGCCTACGAGGGTGCGCCCAGCGGGGTAGCCGGCGTCGAGGTCAAACAGGTGCGCACGCCCGGCGCGCCCGACATGAGCGAGGCCGAGTTCACGGCTGCGAGCGAGATCTTCTTCCAGCGCTGTGCCGGCTGCCACGGCGTGCTGCGCAAGGGCGCCACCGGCAAGCCGCTGACCCCGGACATCACCCAGGCCAAGGGCACCGATTATCTGAAGGCGCTGATCAACTTCGGCTCGCCCGCGGGCATGCCGAACTTCGGCACCGGCGGCGAGCTCAGCGCCGAGCAGGTCGACCTGATGGCGCGCTTCCTCCAGCACACCCCGCCCAACCCGCCGGAATGGGGCATGCCGGAGATGCTGGCCAGCTGGAAGATCCTGGTGCCGGAAGCCGAGCGCCCAACGCGGCAGATGAACAACTACAAGCTGGAGAACATCTTCTCGGTGACTCTGCGCGATTCGGGTGAGATCGCGCTGATCGATGGCGACAGCTACGAGATCATCAACATCATCAAGACCGGCTACGCGGTGCACATCTCGCGCATCAGCCACTCGATGCGCTACGTCTACACCATCGGCCGCGACGGCAAGATCGATCTGATCGACCTGTGGATGCCGGTGCCCGAGCGCGTCGCCGAGATCAAGATCGGCCTCGAAGCGCGCTCGGTCGAGACCAGCAAGTTCCCCGGTTACGAGGACAAGATCGCGATCGCCGGCGCCTACTGGCCGCCGCAGTACGTGATGCTGGATGGACCTTCGCTTGAACCGCTGAAGATCGTCTCCACCCGCGGCATGACGGTTGATACGCAGGAGTACCACCCGGAGCCGCGCGTGGCCGCGATCGTCGGCAGCCACGAGCACCCGGAGTTCATCGTCAACGTCAAGGAGACCGGGCGCATCCTGCTGGTCGACTACAGCGACATCGACGCATTGAAAGTCACCACGCTGGACGCCGCGCGCTTCCTGCACGACGGCGGCTGGGACGTCACCAAGCGCTACTTCCTCACTGCCGCCAACCAGAGCGACAAGATCGCCGTGGTCGACTCACGCGAGCAGAAGATGGTCGGCCTGATCGACGTCGACAAGATCCCGCACCCGGGCCGCGGTGCCAACTTCATTCACCCGCAGTACGGACCGGTCTGGGGCACCTCGGCACTCGGCAACGCCAACATCACCCTGATCGGCACCGACCCGGACGGCCATCCGGATCAAGCCTGGAAGGTGGTCGAGGTGCTGCAGGGCCAGGGCGGCGGCTCGCTGTTCATCAAGACCCATCCGCAGTCACGCAACCTGTGGGTCGACACCCCCCTGAATCCGGATGCCGCGATGGCCCAGAGCATCGCCGTGTTCAACCTCGACGACCTCGACGCCGGATTTGAAGTGCTGCCGATCGCCGAGTGGGCCAACCTCGGCGAAGGCCCGAAACGGGTGGTGCAGCCGGAGTACAACCGCGACGGCAGCGAGGTCTGGTTCTCGGTCTGGAACGGCAAGGACCAGCGCTCGGCGATTGTTGTGGTGGATGACAGAACGCGCACCCTGAAGGCCGTCATCGACGACCCGCGTCTGATCACGCCGACCGGCAAGTTCAATGTCTACAACACGGCGAAAGATGTGTACTGAACCCACCGGAGACGCGCAGCTGAACAGCAGGGCCCGGGCCTGTCCCGGGCCTTGTGCTGTCTGCAGTTCGGGTCATCCCGACACCCGCAGCAGGCCGGCTTGCAAACGCAGGGTCAGGTTCAGCACGCGCGCTGTTTGACAGAGTCTGGTCGGCCGCCGGCCAGCCTCGACCGCGACCGCGACGACACCCCTGCACTCGCCCGCGTGGCGGCCAAGCGCACGCTCGACCCCGCGCCCTGGCCGACGGCGAGTTCAACCGCACCAGCGCCCTGGTCCTGCTCGACCCCGAAGGCCGCCTGCCGGCCCGCGCCGAACGCCTGGGAACCGTGCCGGATCCGGCCTTTGTAGAGGCGGTGAAGGCGAGTTTGAGCGCGGTGGCGCAGCCGCAGTCGCAAGCGCGGGTCAGAAGCACAGATTGATCGGGTAGGCTCGTCAGCGTGCACCCACGACATCGAGCGGCGAGCAGAGGAAACGAATGGAGCAGTTGGGCGGCTTCCTGATGATGTTCTGGCCGGCGCTTGTCTGTGTTCCGCTGGCGTCATTTGCCTCCGGTCGCCGCAATCGCCGTCTGCGTTGGGCGACGGCCCCGCTGATGGTCGCGCTGTCCGCGATCCTCAGTCTGATCAACGCCGCCGTTCTTGCGGGTCCGAACACGCTGTATCGAGACCTCGCCGCGATCGTGTTGTTTGGCGCGCTGGCGCCGGCGGTCGCGGCCTTGGCTGGCGGGCAGCGCTTTGAGGGAGCCGAGGCCAGCCTGCTGGGGAGATTGCTCGGCTGCATCCCCGGCTGGCTGGTGGCGGCACTGACACCTCTGGGTGTGCTGATCGCTCACTGCACCAGCGGCGACTGTGTGTGAGCAACGGGAACACGATCGATGAGCCCTCCCAGTACGGATTTGATCCACGGCATCGACGAGCTCCACCCCCACGCCATCGTCTGGGAAGTGCTCGCCCAAAGCTGGGTCGATACCGAGTACGCGCCTGAGGTACTCGACCTCTTCGCCGCGCGCCTGCATGCCACCGGGCTGAGCTTGAAATCACTGGATCGGATCGTGCTCGACGAGGTGTGTGGCGCGTTCGCGTTGTACAGCTTGGGCGCGATTGCGAGTGCGGGCATGGGGCTGTCGCCCTGGTTCTTTCCCGAAGATGAGGCGCGGCAGCGGGTGCAGGGCTGGCTGGATCGTCCGCGCTGGCGGTCCTGGTTGAATCCGCCGTGGTGGCTCGGCCTTTGGACAGCACGCGGACTCGTGCGTGGCGATTGGCTGGAGCTGCGGGCACGCCTGCTGAACCTGCGCAGCGACAGCGCGGGAACCCAGCGGCACGTGCACGCCGCCAACTGCGACTAAGCGCAGGTCCGCGCTCGTGCGATGCTGGCGGCCGCGAACCGGGAGGACACGCCATGTCGCGAATCGAGGCCGGATTTCTTGTGCTGCTCTGGGCGCTCAGCTGCATCGTCGCAACGCCGGCCGCAGCTGCAGAGTTGGGCGCGCACGGGGCCGCGCTCGATGCGGTAGGTGAAGGCCCGGTTGGGCATGACAACGGCGAGCGCTATCCCTGCACCGGGCTGCAGGCCGGCGCGCAGGCGGTGATCTGCATTCGCGTGGGTGCGCCGGCCGGCGGCAATGGTTCTGCGGCAGCACCGCTGCAGTCGATCAACGCAGCGATCGCGGCGGCCAAGGCCGGCGATGTTCTGCAGGTGGCGGCAGGTACCTATGCCGAGAACGTGGCGCTCGGCGCCTTCAATGCGCCCAGCAGCACGCATCTGCGCCTGCTGGGTGGTTTCAGCGCCGACTTCAGCCAGCGCGATGCGAATGCGCAGCGCTCGATCATCGATGGCGGCCTGCTGAACCCGGCGGTGCAGCTGCATGTGCAGACCGCCCAGCGCTGCGTGCTCGACGGCTTCGAGATCACCCGCGGGCTGGGCCTCGGCAGCAGCTGGCAGGACGGTTACGGCCACGGCGGCGGCGTGTACGCGGTGCTGGAGGGCAATGGCGAGATCGTGATCAGCCATAACCGAATCCACGGCAATCGCACGCGCGATCACACCAGCATCGACTCGCGCGGCGGCGGCATCCACACCCGCAACCAGAGCGGCGGCGCAGGCACCGGCCTGCTGCGGATCGAGGACAACCACATCCACGACAATCTGGCCGGCAAGGGCGCGGGGATCAATGTCAGCGGCCGGCAGGCGCGCCTGCTGCGCAATGCTGTGCAGGGCAATACCGGCCACAACGACCACGGCGGCGGCATCTATGTCTCCAGCGCGGCCACCGAGGTGCGCGCGAATGTGATCAGCGGCAACGTGGTCGGCGCGAGCGTCGGCTATGGCTGGGGCGGCGGCATCCTGATCGCCGGCGCCGGCGCGGACCTGGTCGGCAATCTGATCACCGACAACTACGCGCCGACCGCCGGCGCCGGTGTGTTCTGGGACGAGGGCGCCGTGGGCACCATGCGCAACGATCTGGTGGTGCGCAACCGCTGCCCTGAGGGCGCGCGCTCAGGCGCTGCGCTGTACCTCGACGGCGGCCCGGGCGGACCATCGCGGGTGCAGCTCGATGCGCTCACGATTGCCGACCACGTCTGTCCGGGCACCGCGCCCAACGGTGCCGCGATCTACATTGAGGCCAACTCGACGCTTAGCGTTCGCAACACCGTTCTGTGGGGCAACAGCCGCGAGTTCGCAACCCTGTCCGGCGGCAGCTACACGATCGCGTACTCGCTCACCGGCGCTGCCGGCACGGGCAATTTCAGCGCCGATCCGCGCTTCGCCGACGCAGCCAACCTCGACTATCACCTGCGCTCCCGTGGCGGCCGCTACACCGCAGCCGGCTGGGTGCTGGATGCGCTCAGCAGCCCAGCCATCGACGCCGGTGACCCGGCCGCGGATTTCTCGGCCGAGAGCCTGCCCAACGGCGGGCGGATGAATATCGGTGCCTATGCCAACACCGCGCAGGCCAGCCGCAGCGCGGCGACTGATCCGGATCACCTGTTCGGCAACGGCTTCGAGTAGCGCTGCGCAGGACGCGCGGCGGCTCGCCGGCCGTCAGCGCCTCCGAGTCGCTCGCGAGGCGCGGCCCGGTGGGCTCGATTCGCTCTGCCGCAACGCGGGTGCCGACGGTGCATCCCAGGGCGCGTTCTCGCCGCCGAAACGCTCGGCCAGGAACTCGATCAGCAGGCGCAGCGCCAGCGGCGGATGTTGGCGCGACAGGTAGACCGCGTGGATGCCCATTGGCTGCGGTTCGTAGTCGGTCAGCAGGGCCTGCAGCGTGCCGGCGCGCAGATCGCTGGCGACGAAGTAGGTCGGCAGCATGGCGATGCCCGCCCCCGCCAGCGCGGCCTCGCGCAGCACAGCGGTTTCATTGCTGAACAAGGTGCCGGACACCGCGATGCGCAGGCTTTCGCCCTGATGCGCCAGCCGGTACTCGGCGCGGCTGCCATAGGCGTGGGTGATGCAGTTGTGCTCGGCCAGTTGCTCGGGCCGGGTCGGAATCCCGTGTCGCTGCAGGTAGGCCGGGGCCGCGCACAGCACCGAGCGGCAGCGCGCCAGCGGCCGCGCGACGAATCCCTCATCGAGCTGGTTGGTGATGCGTACCGCCAGGTCGATGCGCTGATCGATCAGGTTGAGCGCATGGTCGGAGGCGATCAGCTCGATGCTCACGCCCGGATGCGCGGCCTGGAAGGCCACCACTGCCGCGGTGAGTTCAGCCTCGGCGAACGACAGGCTGGTGGTCACCCGCAGCTTGCCGACCGCTTCACGCCGACGACTGCCGGTAGCGGCTTGGGTTTCCGCGGCGAGCTCGGCGATCAGCCGGAAGCGCTGCAGCGCCTCCATGCCGGCATCGCTGAGGCTGATGCGGCGGGTGGTGCGGTGCAGAAGGCGCGCGCCGAGCCACTGTTCCAGCCCGGCCAGATGCCGACTGACCATCGCCCGCGACAGGCCGAGCCGCTCGGCGGCCTGGGTAAGACTGCCGCGGTCGGCGACCTCGATGAATACCTGTATGGCGGCCAGTCGGTCCATGTATTTGATCGAATCCCGCAACAATGTTTCAACAGATGCCGAGTTTATCGCTGCAAAACGGCCGAATACAGTGAGCGCCTCACCCGACCCCTAGGAATCCGTCATGTCCATGCTTGCCGCTGTGACCCGCCTGCTCGCCCCGAGCGTGATCGGGCTTGCCGCCCTCGCCGGCCCGGTCGCCGCACAGACCGCGGCGCCGCTGAGCCTGCAGACCTATCAAGCCGGCGAAGGCAGTTTCCATGTCAGCGCGACCCTGATCAGTGGCGAGACCGACGCCGTGCTGATCGACACCGGCTTCACCCGCGCCGACGCTCTGCGCATCGCGGCGATGGTGCTGGACAGCCGCAAGACCTTGCGCACGATCTACATCAGCCAGGCCGATCCGGATTTCTACTTCGGCCTCGAAGTGTTGAAGCAGTACTTCCCGGCAGCGCAGGTGGTGGCGACCCAGGCCACGCGCGACAAGATCGAGGCGAGCTTGCAGACCAAGCTGCAGGTGTGGGGTCCGCGCCTTGGCGCCAATGCGCCGCAGCGCGTGCCGCTGCCGGAAGCCTTGAGCGACACGGAGCTGCTGCTTAAGGGTCAGGCCCTGGAGATCCGCGGTTTGGAGGGCGCCGCGCCACACCGCAGCTACCTGTGGATTCCCTCGCTGCGGGCGATTGTCGGCGGCGTCAATGTGTTTGCCGGCCTGCATGCTTGGACCGCCGATACCCAGAGCATCGAGGCCCGCGCGGCCTGGATTCAAACCCTCGACGCGATGACGGCGCTGGATCCGCAGATCGTGGTGCCCGGCCATGCGCGCTTGGGCGCCGCGCAAGATGCCTCGCAGATCGCTTACACCCGCGCCTACCTCACCCGCTTCGAGTCCGAGCTGGCCACGGCTGCCGACGGCGCCGGTCTGATCAAAGCGATGCAGCAGGCCTATCCGGATGCCGGGCTGGGCATCGCGCTCGAAATCGGCGCCAAGGTGAACACCGGCGAGATGGACTGGTAGGCGCGAGTGCGCATGGTGGCGCGCCCATCTGCGGTTCCGCGAAGTGGTCGCGACAGATCCGCCCCGCAGCCGCAGCGGTTGGCGCTTTGCTCCCCGGCCGTTTGCGTTCGAGCGCCTGCCGCCATGCATCGTTCCGGTTCTGACACCGCCATCAGCAGCGCGAGCGACAGTGCGGTCGCCAGCTTCGATCCCGAGCTGGCGGCCGCAGCGAAACTCGCCGCGCAACAGGCCTATGCGCCGTTCTCGCAGTTCTACGTCGGCTGTGCGATCCGCTCGCAGCGCGGCGCGGTGTACCGCGGCTGCAATGTCGAGAACTCGGCCTACCCGCTGGGCGGCTGCGCCGAGCGCCACGCGATCGCTGCCGGCGTGCAGGCGGAAGGCCCGGACTTCCGCATCGCCGACCTGGTGGTGCTGGCCTTCGACCGCGAGCAGCAAGCGCAGCAGGCCGCACCCTGCGGCGGCTGCCGGCAGCAGATCTTCGAGCTTGGGCCAGACGCGCGAGTGAACTTCATCGCAAACGACGCGCCGCGCTGCCTGCACATCGGCGAACTGCTGCCGTTCGGGTTCCGGCTGTAGTCACCACGCCGGGCGGCGCATCGCGAGTCGATCGGCGAGCGGCCGCTCACGCTCTGCGGGCTGACCGGTGTTCGTGGGATGCGTCTGCATCACGAGCAGACCCGAACAGCTGAAGCCTGGTCCACGTCAAGGCCATCGCAGGCACTTCAGCTGAACAGCCCCGCAAACAGACCCAAGGGCTGATGCGCCCGCGCCACCGTGTACATGAAGCCGAACACCAGCAACGCACCGAAGTAGGCCAGCAGCCGCTGCGGCCGGCTGCGCTCGCGCCGCATCGCGACTACGCCCAGCGCGATGTAGAGCAGCAGCAGAACAAGTTTGGTCGCCAGCCAAGCGGTGGTGAACGGGTTCAACTTCAAAACCACCAGCAGCATCAGCGCGGCGGTGAGCAAGGCGCTGTCGATCGTATAGCTGAGATAGCGCACTACCGCCGCCCTCGCCCACTGCTGACCCAACAGCAGCAACAGCCCACGCACGGCAAACAGGCCACCGCTGGCAAGCACCAGGGCGATATGGGCGGCTTTGATTTGGGGGTAGAACTCGAGCATGGGTTGGGATTCGGGATTCGGGATTCGGGATTCGGGATTCGGGAAGAGCTTGCTTGGCGAGCTTGGCGGCTTCTACGAGAACCGAACCCTCTCCCCAACCCCACCTTCGCTCCGCTCGGGCTCGCAGGGCCGTCGGCTGCCACCGGCAGCCGACAAACGGCCCCGACTCGCTCCACGGGGAGAGGGGCTCAGGTTGAGGCGCGTTGTGGCTTGGCTTGG
>NZ_JBILJQ010000143.1:0-5421 GCF_044377145.1 Aquimonas sp. | reverse complement strand
AGCAGAGCGAGAAGTGCCCGCAGGGCCTCGCCTTCGGCCGGCACCCAGTTCCCTTCGCATGCCCCACTGGCGTGAATCCATCCCGTCTGGAGACGGGCGCGCGTTTCTTTGTCCGTGCGCGGCGCGACGGTGCCGTAGACCATCGCGCCGTCGTAAGCGATGCGGTTGGCCAACCCGTGCATTGGCTTGTCGCAGCGCCGATGCACGACCAAAGGCAACCCGACCCACCTCTTGCCGTCGGTCGGTCCCGCCAGGCGGCCCCACGTCGTAGCTTGGTCCGCCAAGGTCTGCGCGGACTGTTTGTTGGGGAGCCAATGCGGCTCGACGCGATAGCGCGTGCGCATGTGTTCAAGCACAGCGTTGGACACGTTGACGATGGCCTTGAGTTGCAAGGGGTCACCCACAAGCAGCGCTCGCCGAGATCGCCAGAGCGCGCCAACTACCGCTTGCGGGGACGCCTGTCCGGCTTCATCCACCAGCAACCAGCCGATCTCCCCGACACTGAATGAGCTGAACGAACGTGCGAACGAGGCGAAGGTGCTGCTGAGTACCGGCACGACCATGAACAGTGAGGCCCAGGCCGAGCGGATTGCATCGCGCGAGAGCCCCTGCAAGCGCGGTCCGGTCAGCAGCGCGTTGACAAGGGACAGGTTGGAGCGCATCCGTGCGGCCTCCAGCTCGAAGAACGTCCGATGCAGCTTCAGCGCCTGGATGAACACGCGAGCACGGGCCTGTCGCCAGCCCTCAATGTGCCATGGCTCCGCCAGTTCGATTGCATCGCCGCGACCGATAACGCCGCACTGCAGCCACGACAGAAGATGGCCGGCGCGGCACGCGCTGGCCAAACCGATGGCTTGTTGTCGTACAGAGTGTTCTTCCACCCGACATTGCTGCAAAGCCTGGCGAGCGCCAGTGATCTGCCGCGATATCTGCTGGCTGGAGGCCTCGAACTGCTTCGCCAGCCGTGCGACGCGATCAAACTCGGCTTTCGCGTAATCACGTCGGTCTTGCAGGAGCTTCAGCGCAGCTTTCCAGGCGCGTGATGCGCCCCACAGTGTGCGCAGGTTCGCCCAGAACCCCGGACTGCTCGCCTGGTGCCGTGTGAGCGCCCCCAGCGCATCTTTGAATGCCGCGTTGGCGGTTCGGCCTTCCTCGGCGTCCAGGCGCGCCTGTTGTTCCGCCGTGCGCGCTAGGTGCTGTTCGAGCGCTTCCAAAATGGCAGTCGCATCGGCGATCTTCTTCCGGGTCGTCAGCAGGGTCTGGATCAGTGCGCGGATGCGCTGCGAATCGGCGCATGCCGTGCGAACCTTCGCCTTGGCTGCCTGGTACTCGGTAACCGCCTGCAGCCACAGGGTCTTGCGTTGTTCCGGCGTGCGCTCCTTGTTGAGCTTTGCGTGTGTGCCGAGCCATGTGTTCAGGCCTTCAGGCGCTTTCTGTTGTTGCGAAAGGGCTTGCTCGCCATCGATGGTGGCCGCAGTGGCCGGGTCGGCAAACAGGGACTTGGGAACGTCTTCTTCGTGAGTCTCGGCTTCGTCGCTCCCTTCGCCGTCGCTGTCTGACCGGTTCAGTCCCGCAAACGGGCGTTTCCCCTTGAAGTAGCGCTCCACGAACTTGTTACGCCGAGCCTTGCTGCCCAGCGCACCGGAGATCAATCCCCAGGCTGGCTTGTCGGTGATCAGTTCGCCCAGGTCGGCGAAGTGCTCTGCCTCGGGCAGCCAGCTCTCGTCGATCTTGTCGCGCTGGGGCAGCTCAAGAGTGACGTTCTCCACGGCACCGTTATTGGCCGAAGCAACGACGATTTCGAAGCCGAACAGCGAAGGATTGAGTTTGAAGGCTACCTGCTCCTTGCCCCCATCGTTGCTGGCTTCGAGCGCGTTGCTGGCGAAACCGTCTGATGCGCGGCCCAACGTGGCAAGCACGTCGGCCCGCCCCGTAACGATGGCGGCGATCAAGTCGCGCAGCAAGGTCGTCTTGCCTGTCCCAGGCGGGCCATTGACCCCCAGCAGCCCCTTTCCGTCGGCAAGCGTGGACAGAACGGTGTTGACGGCCAGTTGCTGGGAATGCACAAGCCCCAGGTGCCGCTCGGAAGGCCAACAGCTATCGGCATACGCCTGTGGCATCAGCCGCTCGATCAGCGGCAAGGAGGCGACTTCGGCGTCGATGTGCAGGCGCTGTTGCGGATCATGGCGGCGCAGGTACTGGTTCAGCGCTTCGCTGGCCACACCCTTGCGGAGGCTGTCGGCGACGGCACTCAAGTCTTCGAGCAGGAAGCTGTTGAGCGGATCGTCTTCCGTCGCGGTCTTGTCGGGCTTGACGGGTTGCGAGCGGAATCGCAGCGGCGGGTGCTCCACGACAGCGAAATACTTCGCCACGCCGAGAAACTCCAGTATCCACAGAGTGAAGTCCCGCAGGGCATCGCCGGAAACCTGGCCCTGGAGTTGCGTCTGCGCCTGCTCGGCGGCGGCCCGTTGATCGTCCTCGAATCCACGCATCCAGTCCCGCCCCGCCAGTGCCCGACCGAGAAACCAGGCCTCGCTGGAGAGTACGAAGCTGTTCTCCACCAGTTGTCCGGTCGTGGTGAACTTCGCGGCGAACAGCGCCGACTCTCGCGGCTGCGGCTCGCGGTAGCCCTGGTCAGCGCCGTACAGCTCCTTGAGCGCGGCGTCGACGAGCCGGCTGTCGTACAAATGGGCAAAGAGCGTGTGGCTCCACTCCCGATTGTGGGGAAGCGTCTGCTTGCTGAGGATGCTCCCCGGTGCCCAAGGAGGAATGGGGCGCGTGCTGGGCGTGTCGTGGAGAAAAGCGTCATAGACGCTGCCGCGCTTCGTGATCCTGGGTGCGGATTGCGGCTGCAACAGTTCGACTGCATGCCAGTACCGGACGATGCTCTCTGGCTCCACCAATCTGTGCTCCTTCGAATTGAACCGATCATCTATGCCTTGATCGTATTCTGGCTCCTGCTAGAGCGTCCGCGCTGACCGTGCCGAGGATCGCAATCTTGGCATCCCTCGTGGGGTGGCCTGTGAGGGGCGCTGGTGGAAGTCTTGGTAACACTGCCTCGATGCGACGGCCTTCGGCGGCGAGGAGCGGACCGTCGCCGGCATCGAAGAGCACGCAGCCGCAAGAGCCAATCTGGTTCACCCAGAGATGGCTTGTGCGCTGGAGGCCAACGCAGTGCAGGCGCTCGGTTGTGGTCACTTCCTGCTGCCCTCTTTCATCGGGCCGCGGGCGATGCTCAACGCGCCGCAAGCCCAAGCGTGACCTGAGTTGCGGCCGGTGCCTCACACCGCGCGGACTGACACCGCGTCGAGCACGCGCACCGGCCTGCAGAGCGCGGACCGCCAACGACTCTCGGGTGATCCATGACCGAGGGGTCGCGTCGGATTGGCCGCTCAGTTTCGCGTGGCTGGCACACAAAGCTCTGCGGTGCCCGCGCGTCAGTCCTGAGCTTTTCGGCACGCGGCGTAGCGCCAGAGCCCCCGAGTTAGAGAGACCCCGACCTCACCGCCCACGTTGTCCCGGATCACAGCTATCCGCGCGGTGGGGAGTTTCACCACCACACCCCAACGGGCACCGGCGGTCGCCTTGATGAAGTCCCCCACTCGGACCACGGTGCGCTCAGTGAGGGGCATGAACTCCGAATCAGGTGGGAGCTCTACCGGTGCGGCGCGAGCCATCGTCGTCGTCGGTGGCACGGTGGAAGTGAAGGGGCACTCCACCCCGATCTCGGCCGCATAGCGGCTGGCCAAGGCAGGCTGCAGGCACCGTCCCCCAAGCCCTCCGCCGAACAGCGCACGGTGAACTGAGGCCATGCCGGGCAGATCCATCTCGTACAGGAAGCGCGAGCCTGTCGCGCCGATGGGCGCTAGGACGCCGGCGCCTCCCGCGAGGCTCGCTTCCAGTTCACTGTCGTGGGGATGGATCAGCACCAGGCGTTCCTTGGCGCGCGTGATCGCGACGTAGGCCAGTCGGCGTTCTTCTTCGATGTTCGAGCGCGACGAAGGGAATCCGCCACCCCATCCCGCCACGATGACCATCGGCGCTTCTGCGCCCTTCGCCCGGTGGATGGAGGTGATGCGCAGATGGTCCCCCTGAGGCTTGAGGCGGTTTGCGACCTCGTCGATGGCCTGCAGAAAGCTCTCGATCGCTTCGTGTTCGCCGGCGAGGGTCATGAAGGCGTTGATGTTGGACAGCTGCGCCGCGGCGCGCTCGGGGGTACTGGCGCTTCGTTCGATGCTCGGGATCAGGTCAATGGCGGCGGCATAGCGCTTCAGCACGGCGCTCGGAGAGTGGGTGGCATACCGACCGCTCTCAGTATCGGAGAGAGCGGCGGCCCGGCGCGCGAGGTTGGCCTGGACAGGCCCGTTCAGGCGCGCTACGTGCGGGTTCAGGACCGGGCCAATCCGTTGGCCCGTGAGCGCCGCGCGGACGACGTCGGCCTTGATGGTGCTGTTGGTGACGCGGTCGATGTACAGCGTGGGCGTACCCATCAGCGCGTCGATGTAGATCGAGAGTGCGTTTGGCTCCCGAGGCAGCTTGCCGGCGGCGAGGTGCAGGGCGCCGGTCAACATCGCCAGCTCCGGCGAACGAAGCAGGCTCTCGCGGCCCTCGACCACGAAGGGGATATCCGCCTTGGTCAACTCGAATTCGAAGGGCAGGGCATGCTCGAAGTTGCGGACCAGCATCAGGACCTCATGGAGGCGATGCTGGGCGGCGAGTCCTGAGACGAGGCCCACGAGCCCGCTGGTGGAACCCGGAGCGACCGCGAGGCGCTCGACGACCGTGTCGGGACAACTTGGCGCGCTGATGACGATGTGGTCGTCGCGCTCGCGGTTGTGGTTGATCAACGCGTTCGCCAGCAAGGCCACCCGCGGCCCGTAGCGGAAGGTGCGGCTCAGGGTGAAGCGCGTGCATGGGCTGAAGGTCTGCGCGAAGCGCTGCGTCATGATCTCGACGCGGCTGCCGCGAAAGCCGTAGATGGACTGATCGGCATCACCACAGGCGGCCACGGAAGCAGTGGTGCCGGCCAGTCCACGCAGCAGCTCGAACTGGATCTCGTTGGTGTCCTGAAACTCGTCGACGAGGATGTGGTCGAGCCGACCCTGGATTTGTCGCCACAGCTCCGGCCGCGCTTTGAGTAGGCTCATCAGGTCGAACAGCATGTCGTCGTAGCTGCGCGCGCCGCGTCCGGCCTGGATCTCCTCCAGCCGGGTTTGTTCAAGCTGCTTGAAGGCAAGAACGAAGATGGCGAACTCGGGCTTCAGCTGGGAGCGGTTGAAGGTGTCCTCCGGCGGCGCGAGCGTCGCTTTCGCGCGCGTCACGAAGCCCAGAAACTCTTGGAACACATCGGCGCCCGGGCGCATACCTCGGAAGACCTTGGCCCACATGGGCTGAAATGTTTGCCGTGCTCGCGCTTCCCAG